>JBEGLX010000033.1:0-38613 GCA_041183345.1 Planctomycetota bacterium | reverse complement strand
CCGACCCAGTGCGCATTGTTTACGGCGTGGACTACCGGGGTATCTAATCCCGTTTGCTCCCCACGCTTTCGTCCCTCAGCGTCAGGACGAGCCCAGCGACCTGTCTTCACCTTCGGCATTCCGATAGATATCTACGCATTTCACCGCTCCACCTATCGTTCTGATCGCCTCTACTCGCCTCAAGAACTGCGGTTCGCCGAGCAGTTCCACGGTTGAGCCGTGGTATTTCACTCGACGCCTGCAGTCCCGCCTACGGACCCTTTAAGCCCAGTGATTCCGATTAACGCTCGCACCCTCTGTATTACCGCGGCTGCTGGCACAGAGTTAGCCGGTGCTTCCTTTGGGTATGGTCATTGTGTTCCTAGACCCTGACAGTGGTTTACACCCCGAGGGGCTTCATCCCACACGCGGCATTGCCCCGTCACACTTTCGTGCATTGCGGAAGATTCGTTACTGCAGCCTCCCGTAGGAGTCCGGGCAGTGTCTCAGTCCCGATGCGGCGGGCCGTGCTCTCACACCCGCTACCCGTCTTAGCCTTGGTGAGCCGTTACCTCACCAACTAGCTGATAGGAGATTCCCCGCTCCCAGAGCGTAAACTTTGCTCTTTCGAGATCATCAGGTGTTAGCCATCGTTTCCGATGGTTATCCCTGACTCCGGGGTACGTAGGAATCTATTCCTCGCCCTTTCGCCACTCGTGTATTGCTACACGCGTTCGACTTGCATGTTTTAGCCATGCCGCCAGCGTTCAATCTGAGCCAGGATCAAACTCTTCAATGAGTTGAAGCAGCTTGCGCTGCGTACCTTTGAAGGTTTGCCCCGGCCGAACCAACATGTTTCTGTTGGCCGGTCGTCTCTCGGTTCCAGCCGAGAGTGATCGATGGCAAATCGATCTAAATTTGATGAACATCACTACCAGCCGGTTTGACCCGGACTGACAGCGACCACTGGAATTGATCTTGTCTTTGGCATCACGGAGGATGTTCATCTGCTGCCACTGTGTGGCAGCAAAGTTGCGCTTCAGACGCGGGCCGTGCCCAACGTCCTGCGCGAAACATCCTCGCGGCGTTCCAACTGCTGACTTGTCAAAGAAAGCGCGGTCGAGACCGCGTCCCGCAACTGAAATCAGTCGCGGGTCGGGGAGGATAGCGAAACCAAGGGAAGTGTCAAGCCCCTCGGACGCGGTCCTCTCGGGGATTTTGCAAGGTTTTCAGGAGCCTTCCGCCAGGCGCCCGAGAACCATGCTTGCTACCCGATTGTTCGTCCGAGAAGCTCGACACTTTGGCATACGCGCGATCGCCGCGCTCCAGATCGACGCAGAATAATGTTTTCTCGGACGCTGGGAGCAGCGTGGGCAGAATCTATCCACATTTTCGGCTCCCCTGCTCGTGACCGAACCCCGAGGCGCTTCGGCGAGGCGGGTCGCTCACCGCACAGACCCCGAACGTGACGCCTTCCACAGCGAGTGAGCGGAGCGCCCGAAGCGCCTCCATGGACGTGCTGCCGGTCGTTCGCACGTCGTCGACCACAAGCGCCTCGGTGCAGTGGCTGGGAAGTTGCCCGAGACGCGGCTCGAAGCGCCCCATGTTTCGAACCCGCCCCTCGCGCGCCGCTCCCGTCTGCCGCGTCGCGAGCCGCGCGCGCAACGGGTGTGCGACGGGGACAGCGAGGATCCTTGCGACTTCATCCGCGATGGTGCGCGTGTGATCGATGCCGCGAAGCAGCCGACGGGTCCAGTGCACAGGCACGGGCACGACGACATGTGGGCGCGGCACGAGACCAGACCCGATCGCATCGGCGAGCTGCATGCCGAGTTCGCGTCCGAGCGTCACGCCCATGTCGCGCCATGCGCGCTGCTTGATGGCGGGCACCCATTGCGAGAGCGGTGGCGCATAGCGCCCGAGCCGGACGACACCATGAGCGCGGATTCCACGCACCGCCATGCTCCGATCGCGACACTCAGCGCAGCCGCGGCTGACATCCTCGAAGGGCGCACGCGTCACGCCGCAACGCCAGCAGAACGCTCCGAGCCCGTCGCGCAGCCACTCGGCATCCGCGATCAGCTTCGAGGCAAGCGGCATGCGATAGCCAAACACCGACTCCTCGAGCCAATGCAAGATCGACGCCCGCCTCCGCACCCGCTCGGACTTCCGCTTGTCCCGCTGCGCCAGCGCCGCAGCCTTCGCGAGCTTCGCCAACGCCTTCGGATCGCGCGGCACCGCCAGGTCGCGCACAGGCGCGACCGCGTTTCCTTTCCCCTTGTCCATGCGTGTCTCCCTTCGGGCATGCATTTCGCCCGCGCGCACGCTACCGCGCGACGAGCCTGACCCCTGTGGAATCGCGGGCGATTCCGCAAAAAGAACACCCGCCGGTCGCCCGGCGGGTGCGCGTGGATGCGTTGTCAGCGACTCACATCATCTTGCGAAGCACGGTGTTCAGGATGCCGCCGTTTCGGTAGTACTCGACCTCGACCGGCGTGTCCACGCGGCAGAGCGTGTGGAACTCGACGGTGCTGCCGTCGGCGCGCTTCGCCACCACCTTGATCTGCTGGCGCGGCTTGAGATCCGACGGGATGTGCACGTCGAAAGCCTCATCGCCCTTGAGCCCAAGCGAATTGCGGTCCTGTCCCGCGAGGAACGTGAGCGGCATGACGCCCATGCCGACGAGGTTGGAGCGGTGGATGCGCTCGAAGCTCTCTGCGATCACGACCTTCACGCCGAGCAGGAAGGTGCCCTTCGCCGCCCAGTCGCGCGACGAGCCCATGCCGTAGTCCTTGCCGGCAAGGACCACGAGCGGGATGTTCTTCGCCTTGTAGTTCACGCTCGCGTCGTAGATCGACTTCACGGCGCCGTCGGTGAAGTCGGTGGTCACGCCGCCGGTGGTGCCGGGGGCGAGTTCGTTCTTGATGCGGGTGTTCGCGAAGGTGCCGCGGGTCATGACGCGATCGTTGCCTCGGCGCGATCCGTAGCTGTTGAACATCGCCGGAGCGACGCCGTTCTCGATGAGGAACTTGCCCGCGGGTCCGTCCTTCTTGATGTCGCCTGCGGGCGAGATGTGATCGGTCGTGACCGAATCACCGAGCTTCGCAAGGCATCGCGCGCCCGTCACCGAGGTGATGGTGCCCGCCTCCTTCTTCATGTCGACGAAGAAGGGCGGCTCCTGGATGTAGGTTGACTTGGCATTCCAGCCGTACATCTCGCCGCCACCCGTGGCGATCTTCTGCCAGGCCTCGGAGCCCTTGAAGACGTCGGCATACTCCTTCTCGAACTGGGCGCGGGTGACGAACTGATGCACCGCGTCCTCGACCTCCTTCGCGGTCGGCCAGATGTCCTTGAGGTACACCGGCTTGCCGTCCTTGGTGGTCGCGATCGGGTCCTTCTGCAAGTCGATGTCGACGGTGCCCGCGATCGCGTACGCGACGCAGAGCGGCGGCGAGGCGAGGTAGTTCGCCTTCACGTCCTGGTGGACGCGCGCCTCGAAGTTGCGGTTGCCCGAAAGCACGCTGGTGACCGCGAGGTCGCCCTCCTTGATCGCCGCGCCGATGTGGTCGGGCAGCGGACCCGAGTTGCCGATGCACGTGGTGCAGCCGTAGCCGACGGTGTTGAAGCCGACGGCATCGAGCGACTTGGTGAGCCCCGCTGCGTTCAGGTACTCGGTGACGACCTTCGAGCCAGGGGCGAGCGAGGTCTTGACCCACGGCTTGCGGGTGAGCCCAAGCGCTGCCGCCTTCTTCGCCACGAGTCCAGCGCCGATCATGACGCTTGGGTTCGAGGTGTTGGTGCAGCTGGTGATCGCGGCGATGACGACCGAGCCGTGCTTGAGCTGGTACTCGTTGCCCTCTGGGTCGCGCACGCTCACGCCGTCGGCGGCGGTCATCGTCGTCGCGTTCGGGACCGCGGCGTTCGCGCCCTTGTTGTAGATCTTGCCGAGATCGCGGCGCCAGCCCGACTGCATGTCGGTCAGGGCGACGCGGTCCTGCGGGCGCGCGGGGCCCGCGAGCGCGGGCACGATCGTCGAGAGGTCGAGCACGAGCTCGCTCGAGTAGACGACCTTCGAGTCGTCCTCGCGCCAGAAGCCGTTCTGCTTCGCGTACGCCTCGACCATCTTCACGAGGCCCTCGGGGCGACCCGAGAGGCGCATGTAGGCGAGGGTCTGCTCGTCGACGGGGAAGAAGCCGATGGTCGCGCCGTACTCGGGCGCCATGTTGGCGATCGTCGCGCGGTTCGCGAGCGGCATCTCGGCGAGGCCGGGGCCGAAGAACTCGACGAACTTGTTCACCACGCCGTGCTTTCGCAGCATTTCCGTGGCGCGCAGAACGAGGTCGGTCGCGGTCACGCCCTCGGGCAGCTTGCCCACGAGCTTCACGCCGACGACCTCGGGGATGAGCATGTAGATCGGCTGGCCGAGCATGACCGCCTCGGCCTCGATGCCGCCCACGCCCCAGCCCACGACGCCGAGCCCGTTGATCATGGTGGTGTGGGAATCGGTTCCGACGAGCGAATCGGGATAGAGGACGCCGTCCTTCTCCCACACGACCTTGGCGAGGTACTCGAGGTTGACCTGGTGCACGATGCCCGTCGCGGGAGGCACCACGCTGAAGTTCGAGAACGCGCCCTGGCCCCACTTGAGGAACTCATAGCGCTCCATGTTGCGCTCGAACTCCTTCTCGCCGTTGATGGTGAGCGCGACGCCCGAGGCGAACGCGTCGACCTGCACCGAGTGGTCGATGACGAGATCGCAGGGAACGAGCGGATTGACCTTCTTCGGGTCGCCGCCGAGGCGCTTCATCGCCGCGCGCATCGCCGCGAGGTCGACCACGCAGGGCACGCCGGTGAAGTCCTGGAGCACGACTCGGCCGGGCATGAACGGGATCTCGTTCTCGCCGACGTTCTTGGCGTCGTAGTTCATCAGCGCCTTGAGGTGCTCCTCGGTGACGATGAAGTCGTCGTAGTTGCGGAGGCAGCTCTCGAGGAGCACGCGGATCGAGATCGGCAGCTTGCGGAAGTCGCCGAACTTCGAGAGCGCGTCGAGGCGGTAGTAGTGCTTGGAGCCGTAAGCGGTGTCGAGCGCGGTGCGCGCGCCGTAGCGGTCGTTCGTCGTCATGGTCATCGTGTCCTGATCGGAAAGGACGACGAGTATAGGGGCGGCGCGGAGTCCGCTTCAGCCCTCGGTTTTTTGCGCGGGTTCCGCGTCCGGTACGCGCGGCATCGCCCACGGCAGCGCCAGCAGCGGCGGCAGGCCGACCACGATCGACACGATGAAGAAGCCCTTGTAGCCGAGCCACTCCACGAGGTAGCCGCTGGTCATGCCGACGAGCGAGCCCGCGAGGTACATGAGCCCCGAGAGCGCCGCGTACTGCGCCGCGGCAAATCGCGGCTCGCAGAGCGACATGAAGTACGCGACGAAGGCGGCGCTGACGAGGCCGTTGCAGAGGCTCTCGACGATGACGACCCCCGCGAACGCCGGCACCGACTTTCCAGTCGCAATGAGCACGAGGTATCCCGCGTTTGAAGCGATCTGCAGCACGCCGAAGACGAGCAAAGAGCGGGCGAGACCCCACCGCTTCACGTAGAAGCCGCCTGCGACCGCTCCAGCGATGGTCATGCCGAATCCGAGGAACTGGCGGATGGTGCCGATTTCGGAGATATCGAACCCGAGCTCCTGTCGAAGGAACGGCATGGTCATGCGGTTGCCGAGGAGGTCGGGTAGGCGGAAGAGCAGCGCGACGAACAGCACGACGTACAGGCGATTTCCGAGCGAGTCGCCAAACGATCTCGCGGGACCAACCAGCGCTCCCGCGAGCGACTCGGGTCCGCGGCGCCGAGGCGGCTCTGGCGCGAGCAGCGCCCCACCGACGCCGACAAGCATCGCAAGCCCTCCGCCGGCGATCGCCCACTTCCACGCAAGTGCCTTGGCGGCTGCATCGCCCTCAGGCCCGAACAGCAGCGCGATCTTCCCGTGCAGCATGAGCACAGCGGCGCCGATCGACACGAACGCCACGCGATAGCCGAGGACGAATGCGCTCGCCGCCGGGCCTTCCTCTCCGCCACTCGCGCTGTCGGTGCGATGCGCGTCGACCGCCGCGTCGAGCGAGGCCGACAGCATCGCGATCGAGAACCCAACGATCGCCGCGGGGAGCACAGGAGAATCAGCCGCGGCGGGACCGACCCAACCCAATACACAGAATGCCGCGGCGAGCAGCAGGCAGAACAGTGCGATCCATCCCCGCCGCAGCCCGAGCCAGGCGAAGCCGGGCGCGGGATAGCGGTCGAGCAGCGGCGCCCACATGAGCTTGAGTCCGTACGGCAGCGTGATCAGCGAGAGCAATCCGATGTCGCTGGGCTTGAAGCCGAGGTCGGACAGCCACGCCGAGAGCGTGTCGGTGACCAGAACGTTGGGCAGCCCGCTGGCGAAGCCAAGCACGCCGACGGCGACAATCAGCGCGTGCTTCCGACTGAACTGCGTCTGTTGCTCCACGCGGGCACGTTACAACGCCGCGCGCCCGATCGGGCGCGCGGCGTTGGATGAAGTCATGCGAATCGGATCAGGGCTTGACGAAGCGCTGGCGCGTCTCGGTCGGGAACGACTTCTCCGTCACCCGCTCGAAGCCGTCCAGCGCCCAGAGCCTGAACTCGGTGTTGTCCGACTTGCGGAAGGCGATGTCGGCCTTGCCGTCGCCGTTGTAGTCAGCCATGCCGATGATGGCGTAGCCAGGCAGCGAGGTGGTGCCGATGCGGTCATCCTCCTTGAAGCCCTCTTCATCGATCAGCCAGCCCTTGAGGTCGCCGGTGGTCTTGTTGCGCCAGACGATGTCCGCAAAGCCATCGCCGTTGATGTCGCCGACCGCGCTCGCCTCCCAGGGAGACGAAAGCTCGGGGCCGTCAGTCAGCTCGTTCGCCTCGACGAACTCGCCGTCTTCGGTCGTCCAGATCTCGATGGTGTCGGTCTCGTCCTTGTAGAAGACGAGGTCGGCGTCACCGTCGGCGTCCACGTCGCCCGCGCCCACGAAGTCGAGGCCCGTCGCGTTCGAGAGGTCGATGTCGTCGGTGAGGACGATGCCCTGCATGAGCCAGGCGCTGATGTCCTTCGAGTAGCAGTGGCGCCAGATCAGGTCGGACGTGCCGTTGCCGTCGAGATCGGTGATGGCGATGAGCTCGACGCGACGCGAGACGACCGAGCCAGGATTGCCCGTTTCGATCGACTCATCCGCCTGGCTCAGGCGCACCTGGATGCCGCGCTGATCCTTGAAGCGGAAGACGATGTCGCTGTAGCCGTCGCCATCGAAGTCGCCCACGCCGATCGGGGTGTAGCCTGCGTCCGGCGCCGGATATGTGATCGGATTCGAGAAGGTCAGTCCGCCGATCTGGCTGTTGTTCAGGTAGCGGACCTGCATCTCGCGGCGCTTGGATTGGAAGAACATGACGTCCGAGCGGCGGTCGCGGTTGAGATCTCCACTCGGGTAGTTCTCGCACGAGTCGGGGATGCCGTTGCCATCGACGTCGCTGATGAGCCCGTCGCGGAGTTCGCAGAGGTCTGGGTCGCCGTTGCCGTTGCAGTCGGAGAGATCGGTGATCCAGCTCGCCTCGACCTTCGCGCTGCTGCTCGTGCACTCGGCTTCGCTGACGTTCGGCGACGCGGTGAGCGTGAGCTCGACTTCGCCGTCCTCGACGAGCGAGTTCCACAGCTCCTTGTTGATCTCGACGACGCAGATCTGCGCGGTGTCGGCGCAGTTCTCGCCGCCCGTGACGAAGACGTAGTCGATGATGGTGTCGTTGAGCCGCAGGACGAACCACTCGCCGTAGCTGCCGAGGTCGGCCTTCGCGGTGACCTTCACCTGCACGTCGAAGGCCGCAGGCGCCTTGTTGGTGCCGGTGGCGGTCACGACGTCGCCCGCATCGATCGGCGAGACGGTGTTCGAGCTCACGCCCGTCGAAGTCAGCTCGCAGGTGTCGAGCTCGCCGTCCTCGTCGCAATCGAGTGCGGAATCCTCGGCGATCTGGCAGCTGTCGATGGTGTCGTCGCCATCGCAATCCTCTGCGACGCCTTCCTCGAGCTCGCCCACGTCGAACTTTCCGTTGCCGTTGCAGTCATCGACGGTGTTGCCCTCGAGATCGCAGACGTCGAGGCGGCCGTTGCCGTTGTAGTCGACGAGATTCGTCGTGTCAGCGAGGATGGTGCAGGAGTCGAGCTCGCCGTTGTTGTCGCAGTCGAGGGTGGCGTCTGCGGCGATCTCGTCGCCGTCGGGCACGTCGTCGCCGTCGCAGTCCTTGTCGACCGACGCGGCCAGGAAGAGGTTTCCGACCGCGATCTGGTTGACGATGTAGTCGCCGAAGTTGGCGATGTCCCGCTGGTTCTGGGTGTTGTCGCCCCAGACGCGGACGGCGCCATTCTCCGAGCGGACGAAGGCGTTCACGAAGCGGCCGCCGACCTCGACGGTGGTGCCGGTGATGCCGGTCGGAAGCGTCGTGTAGTCGGATGAGCCCCAGACCTTGATGGCGTTCGCCGAGGTCAAGGCGATCGTGAACTGGTTTCCGCACTGGACGGAGACATAGGTGTCGGTGCCCGTGAGCGCGGGGACGGTGCACTGTCCCTCGCTGTTGCTGCCCCAGCAGAGGATCGTGCCGTCGCCGAGCAGCGCGGCAGAGTGATCCTGGCCTCCGGCGAGCGCATTGATGACGCGCGCAGGATCGACCGAGGTCAGCGCGAGCGGGATATTGGTCTGGCCCGAGGTGTTGTCACCCCAGCCGATGACGGTCCCGTTCGAGAGGAAGGCGAGGTTGTGGTTGTTTCCCGCGACCACGCGCTGCGCGGTCTCGCCCGCGAGGTCGGGAACGACCGTCTGGCTGAGGTTGTTGCGACCCCACGCGATGATGGTGCCGTCGGAGAGGCGCGCGACGCAGTGATCCGCGCCCGCGTCGGCCTCGACGAAGGTCACGCCGGTCGCGAGCGTCGGTGCCGTCGCCTGTCCGTCGGCGTCGCTGCCCCAGAGGGCGATGGTGCCGTCGGAGTAGCGCGCGACGCCGTGACGGGCGCCGAGCGAGATCCGCGTGATGCTGATGTTGTTGGGGACGTCGGGGACCTCGGCGCGTCCATCCGCGCTCGAACCCCACGGGAGGATCTCGTGATAGGGAATCACCACGGGATCGCCGGCGAAGGCGCTGCCCGACGTGGCGAGCAAGGCTGCGATCGCGAGGGGCGCGTACGACTGGCGGGAACGAAGCTGAGCTGCAAAGGACATGAGGTGCTCTCCGAAGGGAACCCGACGCGTCGCTATCGACACTTTGCGGACACGATTTGCAGAAATCAGCCCGCGCCCCGCGCGCTTGCGAACGCCGTATCTCCCCCACAGCAGGGGAGTTCCCAAAGTCCGCCACTATGTCGCGTGTGCATGGGTCGGTTCGACATTCACAGCAGAAGGGCTGCGACCGACCGAGGCGATTCGAAGTGCCGGCGAGTTCTTGGACACTTCATCCGTACGTGTCCAAACGACTGCTCAAGGCTGGAGCTAGATCCCGCCACCCATGGAAATGACGCGCAACTCGACCTTCGGCCCTGTCACCACATGCCCAGGCGGCACGCTTTTGGTCAAGAAGACTCCGCCAGCCACGACGGAGCCCCTTCCAATGACGGTGTCGCCGCCGAGGATCGTGGCGCCCGCGTAGACGACCACGTCGTCCTCAAGGGTCGGATGGCGACGGTAGCCGCGCTTCATCGAGCCGTCGGCCTCGCGGTCGAAGTTCTTGGCGCCGAGCGTGACGCCCTGATAGATGCGGCATCGGTGACCGATCGTCGCCGTCTCGCCGATCACGACGCCAGTTCCATGATCGATGAACAGCGCGTCGCCGATGGTCGCGCGGGGGTGGATGTCGATGCCGGTGTCGCGGTGGGCGTGCTCCGCCATCATGCGCGGCAGTAGCGGCACGCCCATGGCGTCGAGCTCGTGGGCGAAGCGGTGGATCGCCAGCGCTCGGATGCCCGGATAGCAGACGACGATCTCGAGATCGTTGCGCGCAGCGGGGTCGCCGTCGTAGGCCGCGCGGACATCCGCCGCGAGTCGGGCGGAGATCGCCGGGATTGCCGCGACGAAGCGGTCCGCTACCGTCGCGTCGACCGCCAGCCCGCAGGCGGCGAACGCCTCGCGTATGAGCGCGTCGAAGCCAGCGACGACCTCGCGGGCGAGCTCGTCGCCCGGATGCGTTGGCCCGCGGAGCTGGGGAAACACCAGCATCCGCAGCGATTCGAGGGTGCGGAAGAGGAGCGTGTCGCTCGGCGGCGCGGCGCCCGCCCGCTCTGCGGCGAGTCCGGCGAGGTGCTTCAGGCGCGCATCCTGCGTGGCGAGATCCATTGCCCGCAGGATAGCGCCGTGGAAAATGAACGACGCGCGCGGTTGCCCGCGCGCGTCGATGCCGTTGAAGTTCCAGCGGAGCGCGCCGAGGTCAGACCTCGTTGCCGCCACGGCCGCCCTGGCCGCCACGACCACCCTGGCCGCGACCGCCATTGCCACCGTTTCCGCCGTTGCCGCCGTTGCCGCCGTTGCCACCCTGGCCACCGCCACGCTGGTTGAACTGCTGGCGCATGTACTCGCGGATGCCGTCGCGCTCGTCCTCGTCGATCTTGCCGTTCTTGTTCTTGTCGACGGCGTCCATGAACTGCTTGCGCTGCTCCTCGGGCAGACGGTCAAGGAGCGCCTGCGGGTCGAAGTTGCCGCCAGCACCGCCCATGCCGCCGGGGCCACCGGTTCCACGCCCGCGGCCGCGAGGCAGCTTCTCGAACTGCTCCGGGGTGAGGAGATCCTTGAGGCGAGCCTCGTAGCGTTCGCCGAGGTCGGTGCGCTCATCGAACACCTTGCGCATCGGATCGTCGCCGCGGTCCTGATTGAAGGCGCCCGAGCCGAAGTTGCGGGCCATGCCCGCGATGCCCTGGCTCATCATGCCGACGAAGCGTTCGCCGTCGGTGACGAGCTGCTCAGGCTCCTGGGTGCGCGCGAGGTCCTTGAGCCGGTTGTTCATCGGCAGGAGCTCGGACTTGTAGGACGTGTGCAGATCCTTCACCGACTGGAGGACGGTGGGGTCGAGACCCTCGAGCTTCACGGCCTCCTCGAACATGCGGTCGGTGTTGGTGGCGCGGAAGAAGCGCTCCCAGCCACCCTCGAGGATCGCCTTGTCGAGGGACTGCGCCCAGGCGGACTCGCCAAGCGCGGCGACCATCGTCTTGCGGAACGACTCGTTGACGTCGCGCACGGCCGCGCGGAGCTCGGACTGGCGCTTGAACACGCGGCTGGCGTCGCCTGAGTCGCCGTCCTTCATCGCCTTCATCACCTTCGGAGTCGAGTCCTCGATGTAGGCATTGCGGGCGCGAAGCGCGGAATCGAGCTGGGTCTCGTAGTCGTTGAAGAAGGGCTCGATCTTCGCGAACTCGTCCTGCGGCATGCGCAGCTCATCGACCACGAAGAAGAGGTTGAGGTTCTCGCCGGAGATGCGGCCGCGGGGCAGCGTCTTCTCCCGGATGAGGAAGCGCTCGAACGCCGGCCACTGCGAGAGCTGGTCGTCGTCGAGCACGGCCTTCAGGCCCTGCGTGAAGCTGTCGCGCAGCTGCACCTTGCGCACCTGCCACGCCTCGACCTTGGTGAGCATCTCGCCCATCGCGGCCTTGACTTCTGCGTCAAGACCGGTGGTCTCCGCCTGCTGCGCGAATTCCTCGCTCGCCTTGCGCATGCGCTCGCGGAAGAACTCGCGGCGCTGGGTCTCGTCCATCGGGCCATTCGCGGCCTCCGCGTCGCGGACCTCCTGCTGGATCTTCTCCCAGGTGTCGCGCATCTGCTGCTGGCGCTCCGGGGAGGCGAACGACTGCATCATGGTGCGGCCGATCTCGGTCATCGCGCTCATGAGCGCGTCAGCCTCGGGCTGGAAGGTCGACTCATAGTCGACGAAGAGGGTCTCGAGCACGCCGCTCTGGTCCTCCGTGAGGGTGAGCTGGCGCACGAAGATCGGGATGTCGCGGCGGATGTAGTCGGGCTCGATCACCTCGCGGAAGTCCTGGAGACCGCGCATGCCGCCCATGCCCCGGCCGCCGCCGCCGCCGCCGCCAAACATCCGACCGAGGTTCGGCATGCCACCACCACCGCCGCCCCCACCGTTCTGGTTGCCGCGCTGGCCGCCACCGCGCTGCCCACCGCCGCCATCTCCACCACCGTCCTGATTGCCGCGCTGGCCACCACCGCCGCGGCGGCCGCCGCCGTCGCCACCACCATCCTGTTGACCCGCGGGCGGAGCCTGGGCGATGAGCACCGACTCGCTGAGGGTGAAGGCAGCTCCGAGGAGGAGCGCGGAACGGAGAGTGACGGACGCGAATGAACGCATGGTGGAGAGCTCCGAAGAGGTTCGAACTGGCTATCTGCGCGGCAGGCGCCCCCCGTGGAGCCTGCCGAGAGCAATCGAAGTGAAGACGCCTGAGGGCGCAAGGGAACGCGCGCGCGCGGGGAGTATGACGGGATGCAGGTCGGTTTTCACGAAAGTCCCGACTCGGCAGACCCGATCTTCGACTTCCGAGAGCGGATGGGTTCGTCGGGCGGGTGGCGCCAGCTTCAACGCACCGAGGCGAGAAGGTCCGAATAACTGTTGCATTCCTGAATCACCCCGCCTACCCGCGAGGTGGGTGGTCGGCAAGCCGATGCAGAGTCGAGCCAGGTCCGCTTCCGCGGAAGAGAGTCGACACGTTGACCGAGCGCGATCCCATTCCCAGCCAGTCGGGCGACCTTCGAGCGCCGATCCCCATGCGCGGGACGGTGCTGGTGTTCGACGCCGACCCCTACGCAGCCGCCGCGGTCCGCAGCTCCCTCGCGGGGCTGGGCGCGGACTGCCGGGTCGTTGGCTCGCTCGATGAGGCGCTCGATGCACTCCGATCGGTGGAGTGCGCGGTGCTGCTCGCGGACGCGGGCGGGCGCGAGCGCGACATGCTCGTCCTGCTGCAGACCATCCGGACGGCGTCGCCGCGGACCGCGATCGTCGCCACCGGCGCGGACGTGAAGACTGCTGCGGCGCTCGAATGGATGCGCGCGGGCGCAACGGACGTCCTCCTCAAGCCGTTCAGCTCGACCGAGCTCGCTGACGCCATCGCCCGTGCCCAGTCGCGCGCCGCGCTCGAGGCTCGTCCCGCCGGCAGTGTCGCCCTTCGTGGAGCCCCGGCGGCGCTTGAGAGCGTGGTCGGCAATGACCCACGGCTCGGACGCGCGCTCGAACTCGCGCGCGCCGCGAGCTCGGTTCGCTCGACCGTGCTCATCCTCGGTGAGTCGGGTACCGGCAAGAGCCTGCTTGCGCGGTCCATCCATCGCGCGTCGCCGCGGGCGCAGATGCCCTACGTCGAGCTCGCCTGCGGCTCGATCCCCGAGACTCTGCTTGAAAGCGAGCTCTTTGGACACGTCAAGGGCGCGTTCACCGGTGCGATCGCCGACAAGAAGGGGCGCTTCGCCGCCGCGAACGGCGGCACGCTGTTCCTCGACGAGATCAACTCCGCGTCGCCGACGATGCAGCTCAAGCTGCTGCGCGTCCTCCAGGAGCGCAAGTTCGAGCCCGTCGGCAGCGACGAGACCATCGAGGTCGACGTGCGCGTGATCGTGGCATCGAACCAGCCGCTCGAGCGGCTCGTCGATGAAGGCACGTTCCGCCAGGACCTCTTCTATCGCGTGAACGTGCTGCCGATCGAGCTCCCGCCGCTGCGCGAGCGCCCGAGCGACATCGCCTCGCTGGCGGAGCACTTCCTCCGCATCAAGAGCGCGGAGCTCGGGCGCACCATCCTTGGCTTCACCGCCGAGGCAGTCCTCGCGCTGCAACGCTACGACTGGCCAGGCAACGTGCGCGAGCTCGAGAACGCCATCGAACGCGCCACGATCCTCTGCGACGCCGCGCGGCTCGATGCGTCGCACCTGCCGGAGCGCGTGCGCCGGCAGCAGAGCCAGCTCGAGACCTGGAAGGCGCCGCGCAGCGCACCCGCGCCGACCGAGGCGGCGCCTGCTCCCATTCCGATGACCTCCGCTCAGGCCGAGCGCAACGCGAGCGCCCGCACGCTCGCCGACGCCATGCGCGATCCCGAGCGCGCAGCCCTGCTCGCCGCGCTCGCGGCGAACAACTGGAACCGATCCAAGGCCGCAGCGAGCCTCGGCATTAATCGGACCACGCTTTATCGGAAGATGCGCGAGCTCGGTCTCAAGCCGCTCGGGCACGTCGGCTGACGAGCGTTCCACCTGTAACGCCTTCGCGGGCTCGGGAATCGTCACTTCACCGTTTGAAGATCGTTGGATTGGCAAGAACTGCAGGCGGTGCCACAGTTCCGTCGCGTGTCTTCCTCGCTTCGCCACGGACAGGCGGAGCCTCTGGCAGGAGGTGAACCTCCTGTCAATTCGGGGAAGAACCCTTGCCGCCCACGTACGTAGACGTATCGTGCGCGGCTGGTCCGGAGGACCGGCTTCTGGAGGGAAGCCATCCGGCGGGGCGCGAGCTCAGTACATGAGGAAGAGGAGAACACAAATGAAGACTTGGAACACCTTGGGAACTGTGCGCAGCGCTGGAATCGCTGCCGTGACTGCCTCGATGTCGCTCGCGACGTCGGTGGCGATGGCTGGTGGCTCGATCACCATCGAGGCCTACTCTGGCCCCGTGAGCGGCGGACCCGCTCCCGAATCGATCCTGGTGGCGGACTTCGAGGGCGACCTGCCGGTCGGCCTCAGCTTCCTGCCCCCTGCGCCCGCGATCGTGAAGGGAAATTCGGTCGCCCCCGGAACCCGCAGCCTGCAGCTTGGGCAGTGGGACCCGTTTGAGGTGGCTGCCACCCAGATCCTCTTCGACGCAGAGGTGCTTGGCGGAATCGCCCCGCGGTTCGCCGGCTTCGTCGTCACCGAGTCCGCCGGACTCGGCATGCCCGCGCCGATCACCGTGACGGTGTGGTACGACAACGGCACCTCGCAGACCGCGAACTTCGACGTGCTCAGCCAGGGCTCCGAGTCGGCCGACGACATGCTCATCCGCGTCGACAGCAAGCTCGGCATCACCCAGATCACCGTCGCGTCGGTCATCCCGATCTCGATCGACAACGTCATGTACGAGTCGAACGCCGAGACCCTGCCCGACCGCTACGTCCAGGACGACGTCAACGGCGACGGCAAGTCGGACTCGGCCTGGTTCCGCACCCGCCGCTTTGCGGACGACACCTCGATCTCCTCGGTGTGGCTGTGGGGCAACACGTCCTACACGAACCTCAGCCCCTCGTTGGTTGCGCCCGCGAATCGCGCCCGCATGGTCGGCATCGGTGACTTCGATGGCGACAAGCGCGCCGACCTGCTCTGGAACGACACCCGCAGCGGCGCCCTCTGGGTGTGGCGCATGACCGCCTTGGGCACGACCCAGCAGCTGATCGACCGCACGACCACCGGCGGCTGGGCCGTCGTGGGCTTCAACGACGTGAACGGCGACAAGCGCGCGGACATCGTGATGCGCCGCATCGTCGGCGCGAGCACCGAGCTCCGCCTGGTTGCGCTCAACGGCGCCACCGTCATCAGCGACATCACCACGAGCCTGGTCGGACAGTACAACGCCGCGTACGTGGGCGATCTTGACCGCGACGGGCGCGCCGACCTGCTCATCAAGCAGCGCCGCGCCGCCAACTGCGCCACTGAGACGTACTTCACCACCTCGCTCGAGGGCGACGTGGCGGGTGTCGGCGGCGCGTTCTCCGCGCCGGCGCGTCTCCGCGATGCAGCCAACAAGTTCGAGGCTCCGCTCGATCGCCGCTACACGATCGTCGGACTCGCGGACCTGTCGAACGATGGTTCCAGCGACATCGTGTTCCGCCACACCAGCGGCGACATCGTGGTCTGGGACATGGATGACGCCAAGGTCACGTCGAAGGCCGTCCTCGCGCAGCGTGCGGCCGGCTTCACCGTGGTCGGCTTCCCCGACGTCGACGGCAACGGCTCGCGCGAGATCATGCTCCGCAACGGCAAGGCCGACGTGAAGACGTGGAAGGTCTCGGGTTCCGCCGTGATCGAGTCCACCCACGGGAAGCAGGCGCGCGTCTACGCCCCCGCGGCCCCCGCCAAGTAAGTCGAACCCCGTCGCGTCGCTCCAAGCGCGTCGGTCACAAGCCAAGTCTGAGTGTTCTGACAGGTGTTCCAAGGCCCGCCGGTCCATGTGGATCGGCGGGTCTTTTTTTGCGCCCTGATCGGAATCAAGCAGAAGTTCGCGGACGCTCGGGCGGCGACTGCGCCTGAAATCCGCGCATGGCGAGGCGATCTTCGGCGGCGTCGGACCTCGCCCTCAACCGACCCCCTGCATTCTCCGACGACCGAGTCATGGGAGTGCAGTTCCAAAGGGCATTTGCCACGGTTTCCGTGCTGGTCGCCTCGGTCGCGAGCGCCGACTTCACCGGCTTCGTTCTCTCGACGCAGATCTCGGTCGGCACGCTCGACACCTATCGCGTCGTGCGCGTCCACGCGCGCTTCGATGATCCGGCGGACGTACTCCTCAACGTCTTCGACGCCACCATGACGCTGACCTACCAGGGCAGCGCGGTGCCGGGGCTGCTGCAGGCAACCGATCCCGACCTCGAGCTGGGACCTTCGTTCCGTCCCTTCGGATTCGTGCCCTCGACCGAACCTTGGGTCTACGACAGCTACGTGACCATCGGCGCCGAGCAAGGCGATCCGAGCGGCACGGTGCTCGATCCAGGCTTCGATGACTCGGGCGCCGCGGAGGGACTCGGCTTCGGCGGCGCGAGCGGCTGGTACAACCTCCCGCCCACGAATGGACTCGGCACCGCGGGCGGCGACCTGCGCGTGTTCATCGGGCAGTTCGTGGTGCCATCGGCTGCGTTCGTGCCCGGGCTTCGCCTCTACTTCAGCGGCACGGTCGGCGCGAACTGCGACAACCTCTTGAAGTTCGGCGAGCACGAGGTGAGCGTGGCGATTCCCGCCGCTGCAGCCCCGAAGTACGTGATCGATGACTTCGACGCCGACGAGATGAGCGACCTGATCCTGTTCAGCCGCCCGAAGGGCGAGCTCTCGGCATGGCTGATGAGCGGACCGACCCCGAAGTCGACCGCCGTGATCGAGGGCGCACCGCGCAAGGGCTATACGCTGCAGGGAATCGGCGACACCGATGGCGACGGCGATGCCGACGTCATCTGGCGCGCGCCGCGCACCAACATCCTGAGCGCCTGGCGCATGCAGGGAACGAAGATCCCCGAGGAATACACGCTCGGACCGTCGCTCGGCCGCGGCTGGAGCGTGCTTGCGTGCACCGACATCAGCGGCGACGCGATCGCCGACGTGCTCTTCTTCAACCGCGGCACGCGGCAGATCCATGCGTGGCTCCTCGGCGCGGCAGGCATCGAGAGCGAGGGTCCGATCGGCGCCAACCCCGCCGCGATGCCGCTCGGTGTCGGCGACTTCGACGGCGACGGGATGCGCGACATCCTCTGGCGCACGCCCACCGGCGAGGTGAGCGCGTGGCTGCTCGATGGGGTGACAATCCGCGAGTCTGGCCCGATCGTGGATGGAAGCGAGGTGAGCCGCGCGTGGAAGGTCGCCGGCATCGGCGATTTCGATGGCGACGGCTCCGACGATGTGCTCTGGCGGCAGTCGCGTGCGGGCGAGGTCGTGCTCTGGCGCATGGAGGGACTCCGCTGCATGGAGATCCGACTGCTGAGCAACTCGGTGCCTGCGGCGTGGAGCTGCGAGGCCTGCCCCGATGTCGATGGCGATGGACGCCGCGACGTCGTCTGGCGCCGCCGCAAGGACGGAACCATGCTGGTCTGGCGCATGCTGCCGGACGGCGACTTCCTCATCGACTTCATGCCTTCCGCGGATCGATCGATGACGATCGGCCGCCCGAAGATGAACTGACGCGCGCTGCGACAGCGTAGAGTGCCCGCATGGGACGGTTCGTGATCGTCAATGGCATCGGCGACACCGTGGTCGCGTTCCGCGGCGCGCTTGTGCGCGACCTGGTGGCGCGCGGGCACGAGGTCATCGTCTCGACGCCGCGGCCCGTGGAGCGAAGCGCAGAGGCGGTCGAGGACGAGGTGCGCGCGCTCGGCGCGCAATGCGTGTTCTCGCCGCTCGACCGCACGGGGCTCAATCCGCTTGGCGAGCTGGCGACGCGTCGGCACTTCCGCGACCTGTTCGAGCGAACCCGTCCGGACGGCGTGCTTGCGACCAATCCGAAGCCCGTGTGGCATGCGCTGCGTGCAGCGCGCGAGGCGGGCGTGGCGCGCCGCGTGGCGATGATCACCGGGCTCGGGCACGTGTTCATCTCCGAGAGCCTGAAGGCAAGGCTGCTGCGCGCGGTCGCCGTGCGGCTCTACCGCGGCGCGATGCGCGAGGCGACCACGGTGCTCTTCCAGAACGGCGCCGATCGCCGAGAGTTCGAGCGGCGCGGGCTGGTTCCTGCAGGGGTTGAGTGCGATGTCATCGCGGGCTCGGGCGTCGATCTCGTGAAGTTCGCGCGGCAGCCGCTGCCGGCCGGCGCCGTCTACCTGATGGTGGCGCGGCTCCTCGGGGACAAGGGCGTGCGCGAGTTCGTGCACGCGGCGCGGCTGGTGCGCGACCAGCGCAGCGACTGCCGATTCCGGCTGGTCGGCTGGATCGATGCCAATCCCGCAGCCATCCGCAAGGACGAGCTCGACGCATGGGTGCGCGAGGGCGTGATCGAGTACGCGGGCAGGCTCGACGATGTGCGGCCCGAGCTCGCCGCGTGCAGCGTGTTCGTGCTGCCGTCGTATCGGGAAGGCTGTCCGAAGAGCACGCTCGAGGCGCTGGCGACGGGGCGCGCGGTGGTGACCACCGATGCGCCCGGCTGCCGTGAGACGGTCGAGCGCGGCGTGAACGGGACGCTGGTGCCTGTGGGCGATTCGCGCGCGCTTGCGGAGGCGTGCCTGAAGTTCGCCACCGATCCTGGGCTTCGCGAGCGGATGGGTGCCGCGTCGCGCGCGCTTGCAGAGCGCAGGTTCGACGTGCGCGCGGTGAACGCGCGGATCGCGGCTGCGCTCGGCGCGTGATACCCTCGCGGCATGTGCGGAATCGCGGGTTTCGTCGATCTCGGGCGTTGCGTGGACGATCCTTCGTCGACGCTGCGCGCGATGGCGGCAGCGCTCGCGCACCGCGGACCCGATGACGAGCGGATCTCCTTCGACGAGGCGACGCGCGTGGGCTTCGCGTTCCGCAGGCTTGCGGTGCTCGATCTCTCGCCGACCGGCGCGCAGCCGATGCGCTCTGCGAGCGGGCGGTTCGAGATCGTCTACAACGGCGAGGTCTACAACCATCCTGTGCTGCGCGCGGAGCTCGCGGCGGGCGGCGCGCGATTCACGGGCTCGAGCGACACCGAATCGATGCTCGCTGCGTTCGAGGCGTGGGGCGTCGAGCGAGCGATCCCGCGCTTCTCGGGCATGTTCGCCTTCGCGGTGCTCGATCGCACCGAACGCGCGCTCTGGCTCGTGCGCGACCGCTTCGGCGTGAAGCCGCTCTACGTCGGGCGCGCCCGCGATGCACGCACGGTCGTGTTCGCGAGCGAGCTCAAGGCGCTGCGCGCGGTGGGTGCGATGCAGCTTGGCATCGATCGCGCGGCGCTCGCTGGATTCCTCGAGCGCGGATGCGTGCAGGGAGAGGCCTGCATCCATCCCGAGGTGCGGCGGCTCGGCGCTGGGAAGTGGCTGCGCGTCGATCTTGCCAGCGGGCGGCATGAGGAACGCGCATGGTGGAGCACGAGCGACGAGATGCGCGCCGCGCGCGCGCACGGCTTCGCAGGCAGCGCGAGGGATGCGATCGATGCCGTCGATGCAGCGATCGAAGAAAGCGTGCGGCTGCGCATGCTGTCGGACGTGCCGGTCGGCGCGCTACTTTCCGGCGGAATCGACTCGAGCGTGGTGGTCGCGGCGATGCAGTCGATCTCGCGGCAGCGGGTGCGCACGTTCACGGTTGGCTTCGACGAGGCTGGCTTCGATGAATCGGAGCGCGCGCGCGCGGTGGCGGCGCACCTCGGCACCGACCACACCGAGATCCGCGTGGGTGCGCGCGAGGCGCTCGACCTCGTGCCGCGGCTGCCCGAGGTGTACGACGAGCCCTTCGCCGACAGCTCGCAGATCCCGACCATGCTCGTGTGCGCCGCTGCGCGGCGGTCGGTGACGGTCGCGCTCTCGGGCGACGGCGGCGACGAGCTCTTCGCGGGCTACTACCGCCACGAGTGGATCGCGCGGATCGTGCGGCGCACGGGGCGGATGCCGCACGGCGTGCGGCGGCTCGCGGGCGTCCTGCGCGTGCTTCCCCGCGGCGTGATCGATGCGATCGGCGGCGCGCTGTCGGTCGACCGCGCGGGCGATCGGGTGGAGAAGCTCCTGCGCGCGATGCGGCACGACGATCCCGCGCAGATCTACGCCGAGTTGCTCTCGGCGCGCGCGCGCACGCGCGGGCTCGTGCTTGGCGCTCCCGCCCAGCCTCCTGCGGCGCCGAGATGGCCGATGCGCGACCCCGCCGCCCTGCTCGACCGCGTGATCGAGGCGGACCTCACGGGGTACCTGCCCGACGACATCCTGGTGAAGGTCGATCGCGCGAGCATGGCCTGCGGGCTTGAGGCGCGCGAGCCGCTGCTCGACTCGGATCTCGCGCGGCTCGCCTTTGCGCTGCCCGCGGCGATGAAGATCCGCGGCGGCGAGCGCAAGTGGATCCTGCGTCGGGTGCTCGAGCGGCGCGTGCCCGCGGCGCTGTTCGACCGCCCCAAGATGGGCTTCGCGGTTCCCCTCGCCGCATGGCTGCGTGGCCCCCTGCGTGAATGGGCGGAGAGCCTGCTCGCCGAGGATCGGCTGCGGGCGGCGGGCTACCTCGATGCGGGCAAGGTCCGCGCAATCTGGCGGGAGACCGTCGATCCGCGCGGGCGTTCCGATGGCGCTGCGACCTGGAACATCCTCATGTTCGAGGCCTGGCGCGAGCGCTGGGGGCACTGAGCACAGCCAAACCGCAGGAATTGCCGATAGAACGCCCGCCCGACTGGGTTTTCCCGAGCGTCGACCATGAAGCAGAGCAACCCCAGCGCCCCGATCCTCCTCTCGCCGCCGCACCTGACCGGCGAGGAGCGGCTGTTCGTCGACGAGGCGTTCCGCTCGAACTGGATCGCGCCGCTCGGGCCGAACGTCGACGGCTTCGAGCGCGAGATGGCGACGCACCTCGGCGGCGCTCTCCACGCCTGCGCGACGAGCTCGGGCACGGCAGCGATCCATCTCGGTCTCATCCTGCTCGGCGTCCAGCCGGGCGACCTCGTCCTCTGCTCGAGCTTCACCTTCGTCGCCTCGGCGAATCCGATCCGCCAGCTTGGCGCGGAACCCGTCTTCATCGACAGCGATGACACGAGCTGGAACATGTCGCCCGCCGCGCTGCAGCGCGCGCTGACGACGCTTGCCCGCGAGGGCCGCACGCCGCGCGCGTGCATCGCCGTCGACCTCTATGGACAAGGCTGCGACTACGGAGCGATCGAGCCGCTGTGCGCGCGGCACGGCGTGCCCATCCTCGAGGACGCCGCGGAGGCGCTCGGCGCGACCGCGCATGGCAAGCCGTGCGGAACCTTCGGCGACATCGCCGCACTGAGCTTCAACGGCAACAAGATCATCACGACGTCGGGCGGAGGCATGCTGCTCGCGCGCGACGAGGCGCACGCGGCGCGCGCGCGGTTCCTCGCGACGCAGGCGCGCGATCCAGCGCCGCACTACGAGCACTCGACCGCCGGCTTCAACTACCGCCTGTCGAACATCTGCGCGGGCGTCGGACGCGGGCAGCTCATGACGCTCGCCGACCGCGTGGCGCGGCGGCGCGCGATCTTCGCGCGCTACCAGTCTGCGCTCGGTGCGATGGCCGGCGTGCGCTTCATGCCCGAGCCGTGGTGGAGCCGCTCGTCGCGCTGGCTGAGCGCGCTCACGATCGATCCAGCGGTCGCGGGGTGCACGCGCGATGAACTCATGCACGCGCTCGCCGAGGAGCGCATCGAATCGCGCCCGACCTGGAAGCCGATGCACATGCAGCCGCTGTTCGCAGGCACGCGCATGTTCGCCCACGATCCCGAGCGCGAGCCCGTGTGCGAGCCGCTCTTCGCCCAAGGCCTCTGCCTGCCGAGCGGCTCGTCGATGGGCAACTCGGACCTTGACCGCGTGATCGCGGTCGCCGAGCGCGTGCTCGGGCGCACGCCGGTCCGCGCGTGACCGACTCGGTCCACGCGGTTACGATTCACGCCCCAGATGGCAATCCTCGTCACCGGCGCGGCGGGCTTCATTGGCTCGCATGTCTCGCATCACCTGCTTGATCGCGGCGAGGAAGTCGTCGGGCTCGACGATCTGAACGCCTACTACGACCCGACGCTGAAGGAGGCGCGGCTGGCGCGGCTGTCGCCGAAGCGCGGCTTCTCGTTCGTGAAGCTCGACGTCGCCGATCGCGCGGGAATGGAGGCGCTGTTCGCGCAGCGCCGCTTCGACCGCGTGGTGCATCTCGCCGCGCAGGCGGGCGTGCGCTACTCGATCGAGAACCCGCACGCGTACATCCACTCGAACATCGTCGGCTTCCAGAACATCCTCGAAGGCTGCCGCCATGCGGGCACCAAGCACCTCGTGTACGCGAGCTCGAGCTCCGTGTACGGCGGCAACGCGAAGCTGCCGTTCTCGGTGAGCGACTCGGTCGATCATCCTCTCTCGCTGTACGCGGCGAGCAAGAAGGCGAACGAGCTGTTCGCGCACACGTACTCGAACCTGTTTGGCCTGCCGACGACGGGACTGCGCTTCTTCACCGTCTACGGGCCGTGGGGAAGGCCGGACATGGCGCTCTTCCTCTTCACGAAGAACATCCTCGAGGGGAAGCCGATCGACGTGTTCAACCACGGCCGCCATCGCCGCGACTTCACCTACGTCGACGACATCGTCGAGGGCGTGGTGCGCACGCTCGACCGCCCTGCCGCGCCGAGCGCAGCGTTCGACGCGATGAACCCCGATCCGGGCACGTCGAGCGCGCCGTGGCGCGTCTACAACATCGGCAACTCGCGGCCGGTCGAGCTGCTCGACTACATCGCGGCGATCGAGCGCTGCACGGGCAGGAAGGCCACGATGAACCTGCTGCCGCTGCAGGCCGGCGACGTGCCCGACACGATGGCCGACGTGAGCGCGCTCGAGTCCGATACGGGTTACCGCCCTACGACCACGGTCGAGGTGGGCGTGGCGCGCTTCGTCGAGTGGTATCGGGCGTACTACGGCGTCTGAACGAATCCGCTGTACGCTGCGCGCATGGCAAGCGTCTGCTTCTACTTCGAGCTCCACCAGCCGTGGCGGCTGCGCCGCTACTCGGTCTTCTCGAACGATCCGTTCTACTTCGACAACGATGCGAACGAGAAGATCATGCGGAAGGTCGCCGACAAGTGCTATCGCCCGGCGACGCAGAAGATGCTCGACCTGGTGCGTCGGCACGACAAGCGCTTCCGCTGCGCGTACTCGATCACGGGCACCGCGCTCGAGCAGCTGCAGATGTGGGCGCCCGACGTCGTCGACACGCTGAAGACGCTCGTCGACACGGGTGCGTGCGAGCTCATCGGCGAGACCAGCCACCACTCGCTGTCGTTCCTGTTCTCGCGGCAGGAGTTCGACGAGCAGGTCGACCGCCACCAGCGCAAGATGCAGGAGGTCTTCGGCGTCACGCCGCGGATCTTCCGCAACACCGAGCTCATCTACTCGAACGCGCTCGCCGAGCACATCGCGCGGCGCGGGCAGCACAGGGCGATCATCTGCGAGGGCGTCGACCGCCTGCTCGGGTTCCGCTCGCCGAACTACCTGTACGTCCCGCCGGGCGACGGCGAGCTCGCCGAGCGCCCGGTGAAGCTCCTGCTGAAGAACTACAGGCTGAGCGACGACATCGCCTTCCGCTTCTCGAACCGCGGATGGAAGGAATGGCCGCTCTCCGCCGAGAAGTTCGCGGGATGGGTCAACCAGATCAACGGCGACGGCTTCTGCTGCAACCTGTTCATGGACTACGAGACGTTCGGCGAGCACCAGTGGGCGGACACGGGCATCTTCGAGTTCCTCGACGCGCTGCCCGGCGCGGTCTACGACACCAACCACGGCCACAACGACTTCCTCACGCCGAGCCAGCTGCTCGACTGCTACGAGCCCGTCGGCGAGTACGACGTGCAGAACTGGATCTCGTGGGCCGACAGCGAGCGCGACCTCTCGGCGTGGCTCGGGAATCCGATCCAGGATGGCGCCGCCGCCGAGCTCTACGCGCTCGAGGGCCCCGTGAAGGAGCGCCACAAGGCGGGCGATCCGTACATCCTCGAGGACTGGCGCAAGCTCACCACCAGCGACCACCTCTACTACATGTGCACGAAGTACTGGTCGGACGGCGACGTCCACAAGTACTTCTCGCCGTACGACAGCCCGTACGACGCCTACATCAACTTCATGAACGTGCTCGACAACCTCAAGTCGCGTGCGGGCGTGAAGAGCCATGCGCGCGCGCGGACTTGATGCAGGCGAGGAGCCCGACCAGCCCGAGGGGCGCGACGACGGCGATCTCGAGCACGCGATGCGCGAGTTCGGCGACGATCGCCTGAGTGGCGCCGACGGCATCGCCGGTGATGAGCGGTGCGAGCAGCCCGACCGCCCACTCGCGCACTCCGAGCCCGTTCGAGATGAACGGGATGAGCGACGAGACCACGCTGATGGCGGCGAGGACGACTGCGGTATCGAGCCCGATGGGTGCGCCGACGAGGCGGAAGACGATCCAGTAGCGCGCGATCCACAGCGAGAATTCCGCCTGGCGGACGGCAAGCGCGAGCAGCATCGTGCGTCCGCGCCGCTGCAGTGCGAGTAGCGCGGGCACCACGCAGACGAGGAGCGACCAACCGCCGTCCAGCCCCGCCGCGCGCAGGGCGAGCAGCGCGAGCGTGCTCGCCACCGCAGAAGTCGCGGTCAGTGCAAGCGCCTCGACGATCATGCGGATCGAGTCGGACACGCGCACGCCATGGCGCCCGCGGAGATAGGCGATGCGTCCGACGAAGCCGGGCTTGAGCGGAAGGTAGTTGAGGAACCCCGACGCCGCGATCACCGCCTGCATCTCGCCGAACGGCACGCGGGCGAATCGTCGGGCCAGCAGCCAGAACAGCACGCCCGAGAGGAAGAGCCCCGCGAGCACCTCGACGAGCACTGCGGCGACGAGCATCGGTTCGGGCGCGCGCAGCGACGCGAGCGCGGCGTCGAACTGCTCGCGGGCATCGCGGGCGACGCTGATCGCGGACAGGAGGCAGGCGAGACCGAGGACAAACCCGGCGATGCGCAGCCAGAGCCGGCTCCGCCGCGGTTCAGGCTCAGGAGCGTTGGCCGCTGCGTCCTCAGGCATCGGCGCCGCTCACTTCTTCAGGTTCAGCTGCTTGGCGCGCTCGTCGCGCGCCTCGATGAGCCACTGCTTGCAGTCGGCGGCATAGGCGCGGATGTCGGGATCCTTCGACTCGAGCGAGGCGATGAGCGTCGGATCCTCGGGGCGGCGCGTGCGGACGGCGATCCAGGGAATGCGCACGGTGGGCGACTCATCGGAGCGAAGCACCGCGTCGAGCGCCTCGAGCTCGGGCACCGCGGACGCGAGCTCGACGCCGCCGGCGGCGACGACATCGAGGAGGTCCTGCGCTTCCTTGCCTTGCTCGATGCGCTTCCCCTTCGGCGTCGCGAAGATGAGCCAGGCGCGCGCCTCAGGCCACATGCGCTTGGCCGCCTCGGCGAGCACTGGGCCTGCCTGCGCGAGCGATTCTGCGGCGTCGGCGGGCACCATCTCGGGCGTGGTCGCCTTGCGGACAAGCGCGCCCGCGAGGAGGGCGACCAGCTCGGGATTCGGCACCTGCGCTGGATCGCGCAGCTGCGCGAGCGATTGCTCGACCCAGTCCTTGGTGACCTTCTCGCCCTCGATGTGCACGACGGGCGATTCGACCTCGACGCCGAGCGGCGAAGGCTCGAAGCCAGTCGCGGACGTCTTCCAGTTCACGATCGAATGCAGCGAGACGAGCGCGCCCGAGAGCGCGTCGTCGCGCAGCGCGGCGCTCGCGTCGGTGACCGAGAGGTCGATCGGCACTCGCAGCGTCTCGCCCGGGTAGATCACGAAGGCGCGGTCGATCGGAAGGATGATGATCTGCGGCGGGCGCGGCATTTCACCCGGGATGTTGATCGACGCCGAGACGGTGGCGCTGTCCTTGAGCGGCCCGTCGGGGCTCACCGCGAGCGGCCAATCGCTGCGGTTGATGAGCTCGAGGTCGAAGCGCACCTGGTCCCACGCGCTCGCGGACTCCTGCGAAGGCACGATGCGGAGCTGCATCGCGTCGCCGCCGAGCTGCACCACGCGCACGAACTCGGACGGCATCGCCGCGGCCGCCTCGACTCCGTCCGATTCAGGGAAGAGACCGGCGCGCTTGCCGAGGATGCCGAAGAGGCGCTCGCGCGCCCAGATGCCGACCGCGGTCGCCGGCGCCGAGCGGGCGACGTCGAGCAGCAGGCGCGCGCATTCCTTCTTGTCGCCTTCGGCCTCGCGGACCATCGCGAGCCCGAGACGGGCATAGAGATCGGTGGCGGCGATCGGCTCGAGCAGCGACTTCGCGGTCGCGAGCTCCTGCTTGCGGAAGGCGATCCAGCCATCGAAGCGCGCGCGCGCCGAGTCGGAGAGCGGTCCCTGGTCGGCTGACTTCGAGATCATCGACTGGGCCTTGTCGACCGAGCCGCCGAGCCAGAGCTGCACCCACGCGCACTCGAGCGCGGTCGACGCGAGCAGCGCCCGATCGCCCTTGCGGCGCGTGATCTGGTCGATGACCGCCTCGAAGGAGACCTGCGCGTTTCCGACGGCGATCTTTGCACTCTGCGAGCCGATCGACTCGGAGATGGCGGCGACCGCGGTTGCGAGCGGAGTCGGCAGCGGCAGGTGGAGGTTCGCGCGCTCCTCCTGGGTCATCTGCATGCCCTGCCGCTCGATCTCCGCGATGTAGATGATGTCGAGCTCGCGCTGGCGCTCGCGCGCGGTCATGATCGCCAGCTCGGCCCTGCCGCTGGCCCAGAGCGCCATGAGGTAGTCGGCGAGCAGCGCGTCGTAGTTCTCGTCGATGTTCGAGGTGTCCTGCAGGCGGACCTGTACGCCGAGGACATCGGCCGCCGCGGCGTAGGCGCCGTGCGCCATGCAGACTTCGGCGAGTCCCGTCGCGGCGTTGGTGCGGGTCGGGTTCGCCAGCATCGCCAATCGAAGCGCCCGAACCTCGTCGAGAAGCGTCGGTGCCGTCATGCGGAAGTACCCGGCGGCGACCTCGGCAGCCTGGGAGAAGTAGGGATCGAGGTCGAGGGTGCGGACGAGATTCCGCTCGAAGCCAGCGGCGTCGCCCATCCGGCGCTGCAGCATGGCGAGGTCGAAGGCGACGCGGGCTGCGACGCCCGGTCCGATCGTCTTCACGGCCTCGGGCGTGAGCATCGCTTCGCTGGCCGCGACGCGCTCCTCAGCGGTCCGCTTGCGGCTGATGGCGTCGAGGATGCGGCGGAGGCGCACGACCTCGTCATCGGGCTCGAGTTGCGAGAGGCGGCTCAGCCCTTGCGACAGCCAGCGCTCGGCGTCGGGGTCGCCGTCCTCCAATATGGAGGCGAGGTCGAGGGCGAGGCGCCAAATGGAGGGGTTGTCGGGCGAGAGTTCGATCGCCCGCTGGAGCAAAGCCTTTGAGTTCTTGAGGATGCCGAGGAAGACGATCTCGCGCTGGAGCACGATGCGCGCCCGGCTGGCCATCGACCGCCCGAGGCGGTCGCGGATGAGCGCCTGCATCTCGGCGGATGGGGCGGGCGCTGCGGGGGTCGCAGCCTGCTGGTCCTGAGGGACCCAGGCGCCGCCGAGGCTGCTTGCCGGTACGACTGCCAGCAAGGCTGCGAGCGGGATGGAGGCTGCGATTCGGACCTGACGCATAGAACCCTTTCATCGGCTCAGAGCCCCCTTCGGGTCGACCACGGGAGTCCCTTCCTGCCCGCGGGGAACGGGTCGGAGCCCGCGTCAACCCTCCCGAATGGCACGGTGGAGGCAAGCCGCTGCCAGGATCCCCTGTTCGCCCTTCCGAGACCCTCGGTTCGTTGACAGTACGATGCCGTTGTATTAGCGTCCAACACCCTGACCCGTGCGGATACTCCCTGAAAGGGACTCCCTCGGGACTCGGCCCCCCGAATCGCATCCGAGAGAGACTTCCCCTCCCCCGAGGGGCTCTCCGGACCTGACTTCGGCTCCGAGACCGACGGGATCGAGAAACGACATGACCCTGCGACCCCTGCTCACTGCTCTTCTCGCCGCCTGTGTTGGCGGGACCGCCCTCGCCCAGTCCTCGGTGGACCGAGCCGTCCTGAGCGCCACCGCTCCGCTGACCGAGGCGCAGAAGTCGGCGCTCGAGGGTTTCGCCAGCAAGCACGTCGACACCATCAAGGACGGGAACGATGCGGAGAAGGTGGAGGAGGCCCGTGCGGCGCTCATCACCCCCGCCCGCGATCCCGCCGCGTCGCCGACCTTCCGCAAGGCCTACGCCGTCATGTTGATCGGCGAGCTGGGCGCCACCGTGAAGGGTCGCGACGTCCGCCGCGCCATCAATGCCATGCAGGTCCTCCGCTTCACGCGGACGCAGGAGGGGCTTGACGCGATCATCGAGCGCTCGGCTCCGGCATCGGAGTCCGAGGCGAGCAAGCGCATCGCTGCGGCAGGCCTCGCCATCGACGCCTTCGAGGACCTTGATGCGGGCAACGCGTACTTCGAGACCGCGGCACGCCGCCTGAAGGACGCCGCGGTCGCTGAGTCCGACCCGATCGCCATGCAGCAGAAGCTCGCGGCCGTCGCTTCGGCGGGACGCCGCAAGGATCTTCCTCCCGAGAACGCCCGCGCGGTGCGCAAGCAGCTGATCGACGGCATCGCCGCGATCGCCAAGTCGATTCGCGGCTCCAGCAAGGCAGATGCGCGGGTGATGGCACTCCAGCGCGCGCTCATCGGCGTCCGCAACGACCTGCTCGAGATGTCGGGCGCCGAGCGGACCGCGGTTTCGAAGGTGCTTGCCCCCGCGCTTGCCGACCTGATCGCCGCTGCAGGCGCGCAGTGGGCGTCCGCGCACGACCAGCCTGCCGTTTCCCAGAGCTACGGCTCGGTGCTGAATTCCTGCGAGGTTCTGCTGCGCCTCATCGACCGCAGCGAGCGCGCCGCTGCCTACTCGGGCGCCAAGTCCGAAGGCGACGCCCGCATCCTGACCCCCGCTTGGGAGTCGAAGGACAAGGCGAAGTTCGACGCCGAATCCAAGAAGTGGTCGGACATCGTCGGCGCTGCGCCGTATCGGTAAGCGGTCGCCGCTGCGGCGGCTCCCTCTGGTGCTTGGGAGCGTTGAACTCCACGGACTCCCGCGCAACCCGTTCCGCAGACTTCGTCTGCGGGCACTCTTGTTTTGAGCGGTCGCCGCAAGCGTCGACCGCTTAAACACGGCTATTCTCTCGCCGTGCGCGTGCTGGCACCAGTTCTCCTGCTGATCCTGGCGCTGCTCGCCGCGATCTCGCTTGACTCGCCGCTTCCGCCGGCGGATCTGGTGCTCATCGAGCGCTCCGACTGCTACACCCTCGACCCGCAGCGGATGAGCTACCAGCACGAGCTGCGCCGCGCGCGCGTGATCTACGAGACCCTCGTCAACCTTCGGGCGAGCGACTGCGCGGTGGTGCCGGGCGTCGCCGAGCGCTGGGAGGTCTCCGACGATCGCAAGACCTATGTCTTTCACCTTCGCTCCGACGCGAAGTGGTCGAACGGCGATCCCGTCACCAGCCGCGACTTCGTCTACGCGTGGCGCCGCGCGATCGTGCCCGACACCGCCGCCGACTACTCGGCGCTCTTCTTCTCGATCCGCGGCGCGAAGGCGTTCCACGACAACCGGACGAAGGCGCTCGCCGAGTTCGCGCGCAATCCGCGCGATGCGCGCGAGCTCTGGCGCGAGACCGAGGCGGACTTCGCCCGCACCGTCGCCGTCGAGACGCCGGACGACCGCACGCTGGTCGTCCACCTGAACACGCCGCTCGCCTACTTCCTGGATCTCTGCGCGTTCCCCTGCTTCGCGCCCGTTCACCCGGAGACGGTCCAGAAGGACGTGACGTTCGAGGCGACGACGGGGCGACTGATCCAGCGGCATGGATGGACGAAGCCCGGACGGATCGTCACCAACGGCGCCTACGTGCCCACCGTCTGGCGCTACAAGCGCGACATGCGCCTCGAGGCGAACCCCTTCTATTGGGGGCGCGAGCACGTTCTCGCGAAGAGCGTCGAGTGCCGCACCATCGAGAACCCGAACACCGGCGTGCTGAGCTTCCAGTCCGGCGGCGCCGATTGGCTGACCGATCTCGTCCCTGAGTACAAGACCGAGATGCTCGCGGAGCGCAAGGCGTACCTTGCGCGCTTCCGCGCGGAGATCGATGCTGGCCTCGCCCGCGGCGCGATCGAGGATGACGTCGTCGGCGCGCTGCCCGCCCCCGGTGTCGGCGAACGCCGCGACGCACGCGGCTTCAACGCCTTTGGCACCGATTTCTTCAGCTTCAACTGCCGCGCCGCGCTCTCGGGAGGCAAGCCGAATCCGTTCCACGACGCCCGCGTGCGCCGCGCCTTCGCGCTCGCCGTGAACAAGCAGGAGCTCGTCGATCGCGTCACGCGGCTCGGCGAGCGCGTCGCGAGCACGCTGGTGCCGCCGGGCTCGCTGCCTGGCTACCCCGTCGTCGAGGGACTTGGCTTCGATCCCGAGCGCGCGCGCGCAGAGCTCAAGGCCGCGGGGTACGAGGACCGCGACGGCGACGGCGTCGTCGAGAACGCGCGCGGCGAGAAGTTCCCGACCGTCGACATCCTCTACTCGACCGCGAGCCCGCGCTACCAGAACCTGGCGCTCGCCATGCGCGACATGTGGAAGCGCGAGCTGCGCGTCGCCGCCGAGTGCCGCGGCAAGGACTCGAAGCTCTACAAGGAGGACCTCAAGAAGGGGAACTTCATGATCGCGCGCGGCGGCTGGTACGGCGACTACGGCGATCCGACGACGTGGCTCGACCTGCAGCGGCGCGGCAACGGCAACAACGACCGTGGCTACGAGAGCGACGAGTTCGAGCGCCGCATCGATGCCGCCGAGGCGGAGACAGATCCCGCGGCGCGGCTCGTGAAGCTCGCGGAGGTCGAGCGCTGGCTCTTCTCCGAGGAAGTGCCGCTGATGCCGATCTGCAACTACGTGACGGTCTACATGTACGACCCCGCGCGGCTCGGCGGAATCACCGAGCATCCGCGCCTCGAGCAGGACATCTCGGCGCTGGAGCCGCGCGACGGCGTGGTGCCCGCAGCGCCCGCGAAGGATTCGCTGCGGTGAGCGCCCAGTCGCCAAGCGGGGCCTCCGGTGGATCCTCGAGCGTCGCCGGGCTCATCGCACGCCGCCTCGTGCAGCTGCCGTTCATCGTGCTCGCGGTGTACACGCTCACCTTCATCCTGGCGTGGAGCGTGCCGGGCAATCCGCTGGAGAACCCCGAGGGCCGCCGTCCGCCCGCCGAGATCGTCGAGGCGATGAAGAAGCAGTACAAGCTCGACGATCCCGTCGCCTTCTACTTCGACTACCTCGGCAAGGCGTCGGGCGTCTCATGGGCGCTCGGGCGCCACGATCGTCCGTTCGATCTCGGTCCGTCGCTCAAGCAGCCGGACTGGAGCGTGAACGAGATCCTGGCGACGGGCCTGCCCGTGTCGATGACGCTCGGGCTGTCGGCGATGCTGATCGCGGTCGCGATCGGCATCACGGCGGGCGTGATCGGCGGGCTACGGCCAGGCTCCGCGCTCGATGCGCTGACGCAGCTGCTCTCGATCGCGGGCATCAGCCTGCCGAGCTTCGTGATCGGCAGCGCGCTGCTCATGCTCTTCGCGGTCAAGCTCGGCCTCTTCCCCGTCGGCGGCTGGGGCGGGCTGCAGTACGTGCTGCTGCCAGCGTTCACGCTGTCGCTTCCGTTCGCGGCCTACATCGCGCGGCTCATCCGCTTCGGCATGATCGAGGAGATGTCCGCCGACCACATCCGCACCGCGCGCGCGAAGGGACTGCCGCGCTGGAAGGTCGCCTTCAAGCATGCGTTGAAGAACGCGTTCCTGCCCGTGCTCTCGTACCTCGGGCCGGCGACGGCGGTCGCGCTGACGGGCTCGTTCGTCGTCGAGAAGGTGTTCGCCGTCCCCGGCGTTGGGCAGAACTTCGTCGATGGCGTGCTTGGCAAGGACATCACGCTGGTGATGGGCGTCGTCCTCGTCTATTCGACGATGATGGTGGTCTTCAACCTGACCGTCGACGTGCTGTACCGCTTCGTCGATCCGCGCATCGCGTGACGTTCACGGCTGGGTTGGAGCTTCCACCGCGGGCAGACTGGCGACCTTCGCGGCGATCCGCGCGAGCAGCAGCCGCTCGAAGCGCTCGTCGCGCGCGATCGGCGTCCACGTCGACTCCGAATCCTCGGCGCCATCGCCCTCGGTGGTGTCGCGCCAGTAGCTGCCGAGTGCGCGCGTGTAGGCGGGCCCCTGGTAGCCGGGGCGGAACTGGCGCTCGACCGAGACGGTCACGCGCAATTCGAGCGCTCCGTCACCCGAGCCGTCGGCCCGCGAAAGATCGGTTCGCGACAGATCGGTGCCCGTGCCGCGCTCGGAGCCGGGCAGCACAGCGCCTGCGAGCGGCCCCGTGCCTTGCGGCGCGGCGGGCTTGAAGCCCGTGGGGACGAACTCGAAATGCGCGCGGCGGCGCTCGAAGCCGAAGGTGCCCTCGATGACGTCGCTCGCGGTCAGGTCGGGCCACGCCCACGGCTCGAGCAGCGAGCCAGCGTGCAGCGGCCCCGTGCTCACGGCGCCCGCCTGTCGGTCAGCGAGCTCGGGCACCAAACCCTCGGCGCGAGCGACATCGCAGGCGGCGTCGAAGGCCATCTGGTACTGCGCCCGCGGGACGTTGAGGAACGTCGGGCCGTCGGCTGGTCCAGCGCATCCACCTGTGAGGGCGGTGGCGAGAATCAACGCCAAGATCGCGGGGATTCGGACGACTGCGGACGCCATGCGGCGAGTGTACCGACAGGCGTCCGATACCGCCCCGTCGCCCGTCTATGCAGCCATGCTGCGGTCGCTCTCGACGGAGTTCCCATTTCCTCGCTTGTCGCAGGGCGGCGATGCCCTACCTTTCGTTCTCGGGCAACGCCCGATTTTGGCAACGGCTTCGCATTGCCTTGCGAACCGTTGACCGCAGCTTGCTGTAGTTCGCGCAGACCCTGCCGCGCGACCGAGAGGACGACATGATCGAGAATCGCATCGAGACCACCTCCAGTGACTCCGCGCGTGATCCCCATCACGGCTACGGACGCGCTGGGCGCATCGCCCGTCGCACGCTTGTGTCGCTCGCGCTCGTCGCGGCGGCATCGACCGTCGCCACGGTGATGGCGCGCGGCGGAGGCGGACAAGTGAAGGTCCCGACGACCGCGGCCGACTTCCACCAGCCGGGCACGCAGCCCGAGCCCGATCCGAACATCTTCACGCCGATCGAGACAAGCCTTTCCTGCACCTACTGCCACTCGGGGTACGGCGATCAGGTCGCGCCCTACGACACCTGGGCGACGAGCCTGATGGCGCAGAGCGCGCGCGACCCCGTCTGGCATGCCGCCGTCACCATCGCCAACCAGGACGCGAACGTCGGCGGCGAGACATGCATGCGCTGCCACGCGCCGACCGCCTGGCTCGGCGGACGCTCGACCAACGGCAATCCCGCCGACATGCAGGGCGAGGATTTCGATGGCATCAACTGCAACTTCTGCCACCGCGTGGTCAACCCGCAGCTCGGCGCGAACAGCGCCGTCGGCTACCCGGGCGAGCCATCCGAACCCGACGTCCCCATCATCAGCGCGCTCGCCGCGCAGGGGCTGATCCCGCAGGGCGCGGGCAACGCGCGCTACGTCGTCGACCCCGTCTCGACGCGCCGCGGTCCGTTCAGCGACGTCCCCCAGAACCTGCACGGGCTCGAGGCGCGGCTCATCACCTCGCCCTACCACCGCATGAGCGAGTTCTGCGGCACGTGCCACGACGTCAGCAATCCGATCTACACCAAGAACCAGAAGACCGGCGACTACGTGCTCAACACGCTCGGCTCGCCGCACCCGACGCAGAACCCGGGCGACATGTACCCCGAGCAGCGCACGTACAGCGAGTGGCTGAACAGCGCGTTCGTGAACGGCGTCGCCTTCCCCGATGGTCGCTTCGGCGGCAACGATGCCGATGGCGTCGTGTCGACCTGCCAGGACTGCCACATGCCGAAGGTGATCGCGGGCGGCTGCCGCTTCTACGAGTTCGGCCCGCCGTTCTTCGAGCGACCCGACATGCCGCAGCACGGCTTCGCCGGGGCGAACACGTGGGTCGTGCAGTCGATCCGCAACTCGATGCTGCCCGACGATGCGGACTCGCTGGGGCTCACCCAGCCGGCGATCGACGCCGCCAGCTCGCGCACGATCCAGATGCTGCAGAACGCGAGCGACATGACGCTCTCGCAGGTGGGTGGCTCGCTCAAGGTGCGCATCACCAACGAGAGCGGCCACAAGCTGCCGACGGGATATCCCGAAGGCCGCCGCATGTGGATCAACGTGAAGTTCACCAACGCCGCTGGCCAGCAGATCGCCGAACGCGGCGCGTATGACAGCGCCACCGCCACGCTCGTCACCAAAGACACCAAGATCTACGAGGCGAAGCACGGCATCTCGCCGGCGATCGCGAAGCTCACCGGCCTCACGTCCGGTCCGGCGTTCCACCTTGCCCTCGCCAATAAGGTCTACAAGGACAACCGCATTCCGCCGCGTGGCTTCACCAACGCCGCGTTCAACGCCATCGGCTCTGCACCCGTGGGCTACAGCTACGCCGACGGCCAGCACTGGGACGACACCCTCTTCGATATCCCGGCGGGCGCGGCCTCGGCGACGGTGACGGTCTACTACCAGACGACCTCGAAGGAGTACATCGAGTTCCTCCGCGATCAGAACGTCACCAACACCACGGGCATCGATGCCTACAACGCGTGGCTTGGCGCGGGCAAGAGCGCGCCGGTGGCGATGGACAGCGCTGCGATCGCGCTGAGCCCAGCGATCCCCGGCGACCTCAATGGCGATGGATCGGTGAACGGCAGCGACCTCGCGATCCTCCTCAGCAACTGGGGCGGATCGGGCTCGGGCGATATCAACGGCGACGGCACGGTGAATGCCTCGGATCTCGCGATCCTGCTCGGCAACTGGACCTGATCTCCGGACTGATCTCCTCAACACGTCACCATGCAGGCCCGGCGCCGCCGGGCCTGTTTCGTTTTCGCCGTAGGATGCGCCGCGTGCAGACGCAGTCGGACATCCGATCGATCCTCACCGCGCGCGGGCTGTCGCCGAAGCATCGCTTCGGGCAGAACTTCCTCGTCGATCAGAACCTCTTGCGGAAGCTCGTCGACGCGAGCGGCATCGGCGAGGGCTCGCTTGTCGTCGAGATCGGTCCCGGCACGGGCACGATGAGCGAGGAGATCCTCTCGCGCGGCGCGGAGCTGGTGGCGATCGAGCTCGACCGTGATCTCGCCGCGCACTTGCGCGAGCACTTTGCGGCGAACCCACGCTTCACCCTCGTCGAGGGCGACTGTCTCGACGGCAAGCGCGCGCTGAATGCCGAGGCGCTCGCGAAGCTCGGCGGGCGGCCGTTCACGCTGGTCGCGAACCTCCCCTACCAGGCTGCGAGTCCGGTGATGGCGATCTGCGCCACGCTGCCGCAATGCCGCGGGCAGTTCGTGACGATCCAGCGCGAGGTCGGCGATCGCCTGCGCGCGCAGCCGCATTCGGGCGAGTACGGGCCGCTCACGATCATGGTGCAGGCGTTCTGCGAGGTCGAGCAGATCGCGGTGCTGCCGCCAGGCTGCTTCTGGCCGCCGCCCGAGGTGACGAGCGCGATGCTCGCGCTGCGCCCGCGCGCGGCGCCCGTGCTGCCGCACGCCGAGGCGGAGGCCTTCGGCGAGTTCGTGCACACGCTCTTCTCGAAGCGGCGCAAGCAGCTCGGGGCGATCCTCGGGCGCGCGCGCACGTGGCCCGAGGGCATCGATCCCAATGCGCGTCCCGAGGCGCTGTCGATCGCGGACCTCGCGCGCCTCTGGCGCGCCTAAACGCCTCGCGCGCCTCTGGCGCGCCTAAGCGCCTCGCGCGCCTCTGGCGCGCCTAAACGCCTCGCGCGCCTCTGGCGCGCCTAAACGCCTCGCGCGCCTCTGGCGCGCCTAATCGCCTCGCGCGCCTCTGGCGTGCGTGATCCTCGATCAGAAGCTGTTCAGCGAGATCGGGTGACCGAGCGGCTTCTTCATCGCACGGGCTAGGAAGCCGAGTCCGCGCGCGAACGGGCAACGCGAGACCGCGGGTTCGTCCGAGTCCGCGTCGACTTCGGCTGCAGCACCGGCGCTGGCGACGCCAAGACGCGCGCCGTCGGTCGCTGCGGAGCCGTAGTAGTTCGGCACCGCGTGCCGGTCTTGCATCGGCAGGTGGTAGACCGGGCATGCAGCCGACGCCTGCGGTGGCACGATCCATGACCACTCGGCGCTCGGCTCACGCCCAGCGCTGCGCTCCTTCTGGAAGAACTCCATGAACTGCGCGCTGGCGGTGTGGTGGTCGAGGATGGTCGCGCCGGCGCTGCGGAACGAGTGCAGCACGGCTTCGTTGAGCTCGGTGAGCACGCGATCCTTCCAGAGCGCGCCCGCGGTATCGATCCCGAGCGCGCGCGCGGCGGCCTGGAGCTGGTCGTAGCGCGATTCGTCGGCGAAGTTGCGGGAGGCGATCTCGCTGGCCATGTAGAAACCGTTGAACGGCGCGCACGGGTACTCGATGCCGCCGATGGTCATCACCATCGAGCTGACGGCGGGCACCGTGTACCAGCGCAGGCCAAGCCCGGCGATGGCGGGCGCGGTCGGATGCGTGATCTCGACTTCCTGCACCGTGCCCTCGGGGTAGGCGAAGAGGTGGCGTCGGCCGCGCGCGTCGCAGATCTGGAGTGGAAGAATGTCGAAGCGCGATCGCGCGCGCGGCGGCGTCCAGCCGAGCGCGATCGCGGTGCGCGTGGCTTCGATGCTCGCGGGGTCGCCGAGCACGGTGCCATCGGCCTCGAGATAGCCCGCGTACTGGACGAGCTGGCGGCTCTCGATGTGCGCGGGGAGCTCATCGCCGCGCACGGGCGCGAAGACGGTGATCGTCGAGCGGATTCCGCCCGACTTGCGCGCCGAGACGAGGTGCTCGGCGCAGCAGGCGGCGATCTCGGCTGGATCGGTCACGTCGCGGCGATCGACGACGACGAGCGACTTCCAGAAGAGCCGGCCGATGCAGCGGGCGTGATTGCGCCAGGCGATGCGGGCGCCGAAAGCGAGCTCATCGGGCGTGTGGTCGTAGTGGTTCGTGCGGGCGAGCGAGCGGCGCACCTCGCGGAGGCGCGCCTCGCAGGTCGCCTGGTCGAGCCCGTTCTCATCGTGGAACTGGCGGATGAACGCTTCGGCCTCCGCGAGCTTCGCCGCGGGCGCCAGCATGCGCAGGCGCTGGCGGAGCGGGTTGGCGACATCGGCGGCGAGAGCAACGCGGGTGGTGGTGGTGTCGGTGAGCTGCATGGCGTTCTCCTCAGTCCTTCATGGCGATATCGGTGATGGTGCTGGCGCCAAGGACGCGCATGGCGGCGATGACGTTGGCGCGGTCGATGGTGATCGTGGGCGCTGCGACGGCGATCCGGGCGAGGATGCCGGCGTCGCCCGCGTGCATGGCGAGAGAGCGCGCACGCTCGATGGCGGCCTCGCCGTCGGCGCGCAGCACGATGCTGCGGAGCCCCGCGGCAGCGGCAGCACGCATGGTCTTGCGCGAGAGCCCGTCGGTGTCGCCGCTGGTGTCGCCATCGTCGACGCCGACCGCAGCCATCCACTGGACGCCGGGTGCATGACGCTGGATCGAGTCGACGAGCCCGGCGAAGATCGCGGGGTCGGCGTTCAGCTCGCGATCGACGAAGACGAGGTCGGGCATCGCGTAGCGGCGGGAGTACTCGCGCACCTCGTGCAGCACGGCGCCGAGCGGGCGGATGATTCCTGCGATGCCTGCCGCGATGGGCAGGAAGCGCGTGCGCGCATGGCTGTAGTCGCTGAAGTCAGGCACGAGGTCGGGCGCCGCGGCTGCCGCCTCTGCGGCGGGGCTCGAGGGGAAGGTGCGGATCTCGTCGTCGGCGTCGATCATGGCGACGAGGTCGACGCCGAGCCCGACGCGCGGGATCGCGAGGAGCCCCGCCTCGTCGGTCTCGATCACGCGGACGTCGTCGCCTCGGGCGCGGAGCGCGGCGGTCATTCGGGCGGCCGCCAGGGACGGGAGCCGAGGCTCCGTCCGAACGACGGCGACGAGCGCGCTCCAGCGCTTGGCTGCCCCGATCGGGGTCAGGCGCGGGCGCTGGGCGCCCAGACGGACATTCGGGAGGGACTGGTGCATTGAAACTCCTCGCCTAGGGGGTACGAGTCCCAGGCAAGGGGTTTCCGCGCGGGGGC
>JBEGLX010000032.1:0-39288 GCA_041183345.1 Planctomycetota bacterium | reverse complement strand
GTCTCAAGCGCCTTCGCTTCGGACACGTCGAGCGCCCATTCGCCGCCTGCGGCCTGCATGGCGCGGAGCGCGTCCTCGCCGGGCTCGGGACCAGAGCGCTCGATCTCGCCCTCGAAGTTGCGGACGACGAGCGTCGGGCGCTTGGCGCGGGCTGCGAGCTCGGAGTCCTTCACCTTCGGGCCGGCGAGGAGATCGTCGGCGGGCGTGCCTGAGCCGTCCTGCGCGTGGCCGGCGGCTGCGATTGCGAGCGCTGCGACGATGGCGTGGATGGAGAGGGGCGGTCGCGGCTGGAGGGGCACTGGCACAGCCTACTCGCGGACTTTCGCGGGGCAAGCGGGAGGAAAGCGCTTCGCTACACTCCCTCGACTATGACAGCGGCCCGTCCGATGGCACCCGTCTTCCACAACGTCCTCGAGATGATCGGGAACACCCCGATGCTGCAGATCACGCGGATCGACACGGGGCCGTGCAAGCTCTTCGTGAAGATGGAGTCGATGAATCCCGGGAACTCGATCAAGGATCGCATCGCGATCACCATGGTCGATGCGGCCGAGAAGTCGGGGAAGCTCAAGAAGGGCGGGCGGATCGTCGAGGCGACGGCGGGGAACACCGGGCTCGCGCTCGCGCTGGTCGCTGGGCAGAAGGGCTACCGCCTGACGGTGGTCGTGCCCGACAAGATGAGCGACGAGAAGATCTCGCATCTGCGGGCGATGGGCGCGGAGGTCGTGCTCACGCGGTCGGACGTCGGCAAGGGACACCCCGAGTACTACCAGGACGTCGCCGAGCGGATCGCGCGCGAGGATCCCGACGCGTACTACGTGAATCAATTCGCGAACGAGGCGAATCCCGCAGCGCATTACGACACGACCGGTCCCGAGATCTGGGAGCAGATGGTCGGCAAGGTCGACGCGTTCGTCGCAGGCGTCGGGTCGGGCGGCACGGTGTCGGGCGTCGGCAAGTACCTGAAGGAGCGGAACCCGAAGTGCGAGATCGTGCTCGCGGATCCGGTTGGGTCGATCCTCGCGCCGCTCGTGAACGAGGGCAGGAAGGTGCAGCCGGGGTCGTGGCTCGTCGAGGGGATCGGCGAGGACTTCATCCCGTCGATCTGCCACCTCGAGCTCGTTTCGAAGGCGTACGCGATCTCCGATGAGGAGGCGTTCCATACCGCGCGCGAGCTGCTGCGCAAGGAAGGCGTGCTTGCGGGGTCGTCGGTGGGAACGCTGTTCGCCGCCGCGCTGCGCTACTGCCGCGAGCAGAAGGAGCCGAAGCGGGTGGTGACGCTCATCTGCGACAACGGCGCGAAGTACCTGTCGAAGATGTTCAACGACTTCTGGATGGTCGACAACGGCTTCATCAAGCGGCCGACGTACGGCGACATCCGCGACCTGATCGCGCGGCGGCACCTCGAGCGCGAGGATTTCTGCCTCACGCCCGACATCCCCGTGCTGCAGGCGATCAAGCGCATGCGCATGTTCTCGATCTCGCAGATGGCGGTGGTCGATGAGCATGACCGTGTTGCCGGCATCCTCGACGAGACCGATGTGCTCATGGCGCTGGTGCGCGACCGCGATTGCGCGGCGCGGCCGGTGCGCGACTACATGACGAGCCGCGTCGAGACGGTGCGGCCGACGGCGAGCGTGAACGACCTGCTGCCGATCTTCCGCGCCGACCGCGTGGCGGTGGTCGCGGACGAGAAGCACTTCTACGGGCTCATCACGAAGATCGATCTCATCAACTACCTGCGCAAGCAGCTCTGAGGACGGGCGAAGGACGAACATGGCGACGAATCCCGCGCATCTCGCGACCGATTGCATCCACGGCGGCCAGCATGTCGACCCGACGACGGGGGCGGTGATGCCGCCGATCTACACGAGCTCGACGTTCGTGCAGGAGTCGCCGGGCGTCCACAAGGGGTACGAGTATTCGCGCAGCCACAACGCGACGCGCTTCGCCTTCGAGCGCTGCATCGCGACGCTCGAGCGGTCGGGGCTTTCCGAGGCGGATGAGCGGACCTGCGGCGGCTTCGCGTTCGCGTCGGGGCTGGCGGCGATCGCGACGGCGCTCGAGCTGATGGACGCGGGCGACACGATCGTGTGCATGGACGACGTGTACGGCGGCACGAACCGTCTGCTGAACCGCGTGCGCAAGCGGAGCGCGGGGTACAAGGTCGTGCACGTGGATCTCAGCGATGTGCGCAAGGCGGAGGCGGCGATCCGCGAGCACAAGCCGCGGATGGTGTGGCTCGAGACGCCGACGAATCCGACGCTCAAGCTCGTGGACATCGAGGCGGTGTGCCGTCTCGCGCGGGCGGCGGGCGCTGTGTCGGTGGTCGACAACACGTTCGCGACGCCGATGCTGACGCGTCCGATCGAGCTTGGCGCGGACATCGTGATGCACTCGACGACGAAGTACGTGGGCGGCCACTCCGACACGGTCGGCGGCGCGCTCGTGACCGGGTCGCGCGAGATCGCGGAGAAGCTGCGCTTCATGCAGAACGCGATCGGCAGCGTGATGGGGCCGTTCGACGCGTACCTCGGGCTGCGCGGTCTGAAGACGATGCACGTGCGCATGGAGCGGCACTGCGCGAGCGCGCTGGAGATCGCGCGGCGGCTCGAGGCGCATCCGAAGGTGGCGAAGGTCGTGTATCCGGGGCTCGCGAGCCATCCGCAGCACGCTCTGGCCGCGAAGCAGATGCGCTTCGACGGGAAGCCTGCGTTCGGCGGCATGATCACGATCTTCCTCAAGGGCGGCATCGCGGAGAGCCGTCGGTTCCTGGAGAACGTGCACCTCTTCGCGCTCGCGGAGAGCCTCGGCGGCGTCGAGAGCCTGATCGAGCATCCCGCGATCATGACCCACGCGAGCGTGCCTGAGGCGATGCGCGCGGAGCTCGGGATCAGCGATTCGCTGGTGCGGCTGTCGGTGGGCGTCGAGCACGTCGAGGACCTGTGGAAGGACCTCGAGCATGGGCTTGCCAAGGCGTGATTCCGGCTGGGTTCATCCTCGCGCGCGTTGGCGAGGAGGGTGATCCCGCGTCGTTCCTTGAGTTGCGGCGGGAGGGCGAGCGCGAGGGACGCGGGGTTCGTTGCGACCTCACGGGGGTGTCCCTGCGGGGTGGTCGCGCGGAAGCACGGGGGATGCCGATCGTCAAGGCGGTGGGGGAGGCGCAGATGGTCGCGGATGCCACGGCGGGGCTGCTCGGCGACGCGTTTTTGCTAGCTGCGGCGGGGATCCGTGTGACGGCGATCGAGCGATCGCCCGTGGTGTTCGCGCTGGCTGATGATGGGTTGGCGCGTGCGAGGCTTGATGCGAGGCTGGCGGAGCTGATCGGGGATCGGATCGAGCTGGTGCACGCGGATGCGCGGCGATGGCTCGAGGAGCGGATCGGGACGGGTCGCGCGCCGGACGCTGTGGTGATCGATCCGATGTTTCCGCCGAAGAAGAAGAAGAGTGCGCTGCCGAGGAAGGAGATGGTGGTGCTGCGCGAGGTGGTCGGAAGCGATGTCGATGCGGCGGAGTTGCTCGAAGTCGCGCGGAAATGCGCGCGGATGCGGGTGGCGCTGAAGCGCGGCGATGACGCAGAGGAACTGGCGAGCCCGGAGTGGACGGTCGGTGGAACGACGGTGAGGTATGACGTCTGGAGTGGGTCGCCTCCTGGACGTACCCGCTGACGGAAACGGTGCCAGGCACGTGCCGTGAGGTGCACGGCACCTCACGGCACGTGCCTGGCACCGGAGAATCTTGCCGAATCTCGCGTGAATCTTCCAGGTGCGTGGTTTGCGTCCTGTAGCGTCCGCATTCCAACAAGGAGGGAATCATGGGAAGAGCGAACCGCGCAACGGAGATCGGTGTGCCGCATCACATTGCCCACCGGGGGAACCATCGCCGATCAATCTTCGATGACGGTACGGACTGCCAGTACTACCTGGCATTGCTTCATCGATTCAGTAGAGCGACTGGAACTCGTATCGCAGCCTTTTGCATCATGCCAAATCACGTACATGTCATCGCTGTTCCTTCCACACTGGGCGGTCTCTCGGACTGCATCGGTCGTACGCATCGAAAGTACTCCGAGCATCTCAATCGTCGACTGGGTCTGCGGGGATCCAACTGGGAGGGGCGTTTCTACTCATCACCGATGGGTCCGAGGCACACCTTTAACGCTCTGAAGTACGTGGAACGAAACCCCGTTGATGCGGGTCTCGTCAAGTCGGCGAGCGAGTGGAAGTGGTCGAGTGCAGGGGCGCATTGTGGAAGTGGCAAGCGATCTCCGCTGCTCAACCTTGACTTGAGAGGCGAGTTCGCGGATCCGTTTGTTTGGCGCAAGCAGCTTGACATCGCGCTCGACGATGACGCGCTCGAGGAGATTGACTGGATCGCGGTCGCCGCGACGGTCGCGAGTGCATCCACGTACTAGCCAGTGCCAGGCACGTGCCGGGAGGTGCCTGGCACCTCACGGCACGTGCCTGGCACCCTTTCCCCACCCCTTCCGATGGGTCACGGGCACAGCCGACGCACCCGCCATCCGTCCCCCGGTCCCCGCATGTACTCGATGCGGTCATGCAGCCTGTACTTCTCTCCCTGCCAGAACTCCATCCGATCCAGGCTCACCCGATACCCACCCCAGTGCGGCGGTCTCGGCACCACGCCCTCCGCAAAGCGCTTCGTCATCTCCTCCGCGCGCCGCTCGAGCTCCGATCGGCTTTCCACTGGCTCGCTCTGGTCGCTCGCCCATGCGTTCACCCTGCTGTCCACCGGACGCTGCGCGAAGTACTCATCGCTCTCCGCATCGCCCACCAGCGACACCCGTCCCTCGATCCGGATCTGCCGGTCCAGCAGATCCCAATGGAAGAGCAGCGCCGCCCGCGCGTTCGCAGCCAGCGCCTTGCCCTTCCTGCTGTTCCTGTTGGTGAAGAACCGCGCGCCATCCTTCGAAAACCCGCGCAGCAGCACGATCCGGGCGCTCGGCCAGCCGTCTGCATCCACCGTCGACAGCGTCATCGCGTTCGGGTTCGGCGTGGGCAGCTTCTGTGCCTCGGCGAACCACTGCTCGAACAGCGGAACCGGATCCGCGGGCGGATGATCGAAGTCGATCGCAGGGGTCGGTCCGTGGCCAGTGCTCATGATTGCAGCCTCCTCATGATCTCGCGTCGACATCTCACTTCGGCTTCTTCCGCGCGCGCCGCTTGCCGCCCACCCGCGCGCCATCCTTCTCGACGGAAGGCTCGTGCCTTCGCATCAGCTCGTCGAGCGATGCATCATCGAGCTCGCCAAGCGCCTCGATCAGCTGCACGCCCGCGCGCCCGTCGAGCACCGACAGCGGATCCTCGAGATCCTTCGTCGCCTCAAGGTACCGCTCAAGCGCCGCATCCGTCGATGCACTGTGCACCTTCGCGGCCTCCGCAGCCCGCGCAGGCTTCGGCGTCGCCTCGATCTCCGCCAGCTCCGCGGTGATCTCGAAGAAGCGCATCCAGCCGGTCACCTCGCGCTCACCGAGCGGTACGCTCCGCCGCGGATCCGCCGGCAAGGGCTTCTTCGGGCGCGCCCGCCGAACGTCCTCGGCCAGCATCTCGAGGAACTCGTCGCTCCTGATCCACTCCGCACCGCGCGCGCGGGCCCGCCGCCCGACCTCCCGGTCGCTCGTCACCACCGTCACCCGCCGGGGGGCGCTCGACTTCGCGAGAAAATCAGCGATGTGGTCGTCGGCCTTCCGCCTTGGTCCAGAGCCTTCGATCACGATCCGCCCGACCCGCGATGCCCCTCGGGGAACGCCGTCGCACATCAGCCAGACCGCGTCGCGACCGAACCGACTGCCCTCGATCAGCCGCGCCAGCTCCTCGGGCGTCCCGACGGCGAGCTCGCCGGGCAGGACTCCCGTCACGTGCAGGACGTTGTAGGTGTCGATAATGAACGGCACCCCCGCAGGATAGGCTGAACGGCGGCGGGGGGGCGGCGACCTTCCGCTTGACCGCCCTCGGCGGATCGTTTCAAATAGGCGACTCGGCAGTTGAACCCCTAGAAGGAACGAAATCCAGATGGCGATCCGTATCAAGGCCCGTAGTGGCGAGTCGGTCGAGCAGATGCTCCGACGCTTCAAGAAGCTCTGCGAGAAGGAAGGCTTGACCAAGGATGTCAAGCGCAAGCAGAACTACGAGAAGCCGTCCGAGCGCAAGCGTCGCGACGCGCGCCGACACGAGCCCCGTCCGGTTCGCCCCGGCTCCGAGCGCCAGGGCGCGCGCGGTGGCCGCGGCAAGAGCGAGTCCAAGGGCCCGCGTCGCTCCGGGGGCGGCATGGGCGGCGGCTTCTGATCGAGACGCCTCGCTCAAAGGCGCTTCCGATAGAACCCACCACTCGACCTCGATGAACTTCCCGCCGACCGCGCGATCCGCGCGGTCGGCTTTCTTCCCGAAGACACCAGCATGCGCTCACGCAGCACCTCCGACCCCGAAACGACCCGCGCCTTCGCGATCGAACTCGCGCGCACGATCTCCGACTCGAAGTGCAGCGACGTCGTCCTGCTCGATGTGCGCGGGCGCAGCCAGGTCTGCGACTACATCATCATCGGCTCTGGCACCAGCCAGCGTCAGATGCGATCCGCGGCGCAGGATGCCGAGGACGTCGGCAAGGCGCGCGGGCAGCACCCGTTCCGCACCAGCGCCGACGAGGGCTCCACCTGGATCGTCGTCGACTTCGTGGAAATCGTCATCCACCTCTTCGAGCCCGATCAGCGGCTCTACTACGACATCGAGCTTCTCCACGCCGACGGCAAGCGCGTCGACTGGCGCCGCCCCGAGGGCGAGCAGCGCCCCGGCGTCCGCCCGACCCGCTCAGCGAACTGACGCGAGCTCTCGATGACCGCGCGCATCGCCCGCACCGCACGCGTCCTCACGGCACTCCTCGCCGCGCTCGCGGCGCCCTCCCTTGCCCGCGCTGCCGACCTCGACCCGGCATGGCTCGGCGCGTGGATCGGCGAAGCCGCATCGCCCGCAGCGAACGCAGCGAGGCCGATCGCAACCAGCATCATCGTCCGCCGCGCCGATGCCGACGCGCCTGAAGCCCGCTACGACGTCCTCGTCACGAGCATCGTGCTCGGCGCTGTCGATCGCGCCGCCACCGACCTCGTCGCCGACGGCGCCTCGCTCGCGTTCACGCTTTCGGTGGGCGCCCGCAAGCTGCGCTTCGAGGCGGAACTCGCGGAACCGCGCACATCTGCGAAGGGCTCCTTCACCATCGTCGAGGCAGCCGATGGCAACCAGCGCTCGCGCCCGTGGTCGCTCCGCCGCACCGATCTCCCCCGCGAGATCGCCACCGCGCGCGCCTACACCGCCACGCTCGACGCCGCCGGGCAGAAGCTCCCGATGCGTCTCGCGCTTGCCGAAGGTCCGCACGGCTGGTGCGCCACCGTGGACATCGCCTCGCAGGGGCTGAAGGAATTCCAGCTCGCGACGGAGCGCACGGACGCGGGATTCCGCCTCACGCTTGCAAGCGGAGAGGACGCCGTCATCGAGCTCACGCCCACCGCCGACATGAAGTCGCTCGAGGGCACCTTCGCGCAAGGCGCGTTCAAGGGTCCGATCCGCTTCGAGCTCGCCAACGCGAACGCCGCCGCGCGGCGCCGCCCGCAGGATCCCGCGCCAAACGCGCCCTACACCTCGATCGGCGTGCGCATCCCGCATCCCGCCGGGCACGTCCTCGCGGGCACGCTCTCGATCCCGCTCGAGAAGCGGCTCGCGCGCAGCGGGCGCTTTCCCGCCGTCGTCCTTGTCTCAGGCTCGGGCCCGCAGAACCGCGACGAGGAGCTGATGGACCATCGTCCGTTCGCGGTGATCGCCGACAGCCTCGCGCGCGCGGGGATCGCCGTCCTCCGCTACGACGACCGCGGCGTGGGCGCCTCGACTGGCGACTTCGCCGCCGCCACGCTCGTCGACTTCGCCTCCGACGCCGACGTCGCGAGCGCCTGGCTCAAGGCGCGCGCCGAGATCGACCCTGACCGTGTCGGCATGGTCGGTCACAGCGAGGGCGCCTGGGTCGCGCCGCTCGTCGCAGCGTGGCAGAACGCAGGCGACGCGCCTGTGCACCCGCTCGCCTTCACCGTCCTCCTCGCGCCGCCCGCGGAAAGCGGCCTCGAGACCCTCGTCCGCCAGACCGCGCGCATGTACGAGGTCGCGAAGCTGGACCCCGCGAAGATCGCTCGCGCCTCGGCCGCGCAACGCGCAGCGCTCGGTGCCGCGCGCGCCGATGCGGCCACGCTCGCGCCGCTCGTCGACGCCCTCGTCCGCGCGCAGATCGCGCTTCAGCCGGCCGGCGCGGCGACCGACGCGCAGATCGCGCAGATCACCCAGGCGGCCACCGCGCAGATCACCGCTCCCTGGATGCGCGCGTTCATCGAGTATGACCCGCGCGGTTCCCTCGCACGCGGCGAAGTCCCGACCCTCGCCATGTGGGGCTCGAAGGACGTCCAAGTCGTCGCCGAGCCGAACCGCGCGCTTCTCGAGAGAATCGCATCCGATGCTGGCGCGCCGCTCGTCGCCCGCACCTATGACGGGCTCAACCACCTCTTCCAGCCGGCGATCACTGGCATGCTCGACGAGTACGCCACCATCGAGACGACCTTCGATCCGAACGCGCTCGCGGAGATGACCGAGTGGATCCGCGCGACCGCCCTCGCAGCGCCCGCGAAGCAGATCCCGGAGTCCTCGCGTCCCGCGGGCTGGAACGCCGCGCCGATCGCAGCGCGCCCGACGCACCCAGCGACCACGGAACCCGCGCGCGATGCCCGCACCGGAAAGGAACCCTCGCCATGAGCTTCGGACTCGGACACGGCCGCGAACTCGTCCCAGGCGACACCGGCATCGAAATGAAGTCGCTCCCGCCGCTCCCCGACGCGCCCACCGTCGAGGCGGCGCGCGCGCAGCTCGCCTTCGACCCGCGCGCGTGGTACCCCGATCCCGCGCGTCGCTTCGAGCTCGAGATCGGCTCAGGGAAGGGCACCTTCCTCCTCCAGCAGGCTGCGCTCGAGCCTGAGACGAACTTCCTCGGCATCGAATGGGCGGGCGAGTTCTGGGCGTACGCCGCCGACCGCATCCGCCGCGCGGGAATGCCGAACGTGCGGCTCCTCCACGGCGACGCCACCGAGTTCATCCGCAACCGCGTTCCCGACGGGATCGTGAGCGTCATTCACCTCTACTTCAGCGACCCCTGGCCGAAGACGCGCCACCACAAGCGCCGGGTCGTGCAGGACCACACGCTCCGCGAGTTCCACCGCATCCTCGCCCCCGGAGGCGAGCTCCGCATCGTCACCGACCACGACGAGCTCTGGGCGTGGGACGTCGAGCACGCCGACCGCGCGCACAACCTCTTTGAGCGCCGCGAGTTCGCCCGGCCGCAGAGCGCGCGCGAAGGCGAGCTCGTCGGCACGAACTTCGAGCGGAAGTTCCGCCGCGAGGGGCGGCCTTTCCACGCGATGACGCTGGTCAGGCGCTGAGGCGAGCTCGAGCTCATTGGACCGACGCGGAGCCCGCGTCGGCGGTGCGGCCGCGGCATCCGGCCCCTGCGAGGAACCTGAAGCGCGCCGTTCCCCGGGCAAGTCTGAAAATCCACATCATTTGTAAGTCGAACGCGCCTCTCAACTTGAATGTCTGCGAGGGAGGCCTTCAGTTGAACTTCGGGAGTTCCATCCGCTTTTTGCGCGGAGAAGCTTGGGGGATTTCTATTCTCGGATGGTCGACTCTCGTCTCGCAGTCGGTCGCCGTGTCGTTGCGCTCCCCAGCGCGCGGACGGTCGTGCAGTACAGCTTGACCCGGCTCAGTGCTCGCTCCCCGACATGGGGCTTGTCCTGGCTTGGCGTTGTTCAGCCAGCGGACGATTCCGTGCGGGAGTGGCTCCATAGAGGGGCCATGCGCTGCATCGGAGGGTCGGAAGGATGTCGCAGCGCTGTCACGCTGCGTCTCGTTGTGAGAGGGTTCGTTCGAGAGCGGATGTGCGCGAGGCGGTGCGTTCCCCGCCGCTCGCAGTCATGAAACAGGAGTCTCAGATGCCGTTGGTCAATTCGTTGAACCGTGCCGCAGGGCAGATCGGATCCATTGGTTTCCTCGCACTCGCGGCGATCCGGCGCACCAGCGTCGCCCGCCTCGCCTCGCTGCTCGCCGCCGCGGCCTCCGTCGCGGTCGCCAGCGCCCCGGCGTCCGCGCAGGAGCTTCCTGACGACGAGACCATCCTCGTCCACCCGAACAACTATCGCGGTCCGGTGCGCGTCTCGCTCGATGCGATCCGGGTCCGCTACTCCGATGGATCGATCAGCGGTGGCGTCCAGATGCAGCAGGCGATCCGCCGGCTGGTGCCCGAGCAGGGCACCGTCGTCGCGGAGTCCTGCGGCACCCAGTGGAAGGTCGGCATGCGCGTCGTCTCTGTCTCGGACAATCCGAGCGGCATGCCCTGCGTCGCGGCAGGCGAAGAGGGCGTGATCATGTCCGCCGCCGACTCCGGTGAGCTCCTCGTCGAGTGGAAGGGCAAGCTCTGCGGACACGACGGCAACGGCAACGGCCTCCTGCCGACCATGCCGAACGACGGCCGCGCCCGCTGGTTCGTCGATTGCGACGAAGTGATTCCGCTGGATCAGCACGCCGTCGTCCCCGTGCTGCTTGAGTTCAGCGGCTTCATCCAGGGTGAGCTGCCCCTCGCCTACTACAACGGCGGAACGGGCTCCTACGGAACCGGTCCTGGCCCCGCGAGCGGCGCGACCTTCCTCAGCGAGTCGGCCGTCTACAACTTCTACAACGGCTCGAACAACCCGAGCCCCGGCATCCTCGCGCTCATCCCGAGCGACAACACGATGACCATCAACCTCGCGAATCCGATTCGCGGGTTCTCGTACTACTACACCTCCTCGGTCAACGTGACGCTTCGTGCGTTCTCGGGACCGAACGGCACCGGCACGCTGGTGTCGACCTCGTCCTTCGGCGCCAATTCGAATGGCCCCGAAGGCAACAAGTACAACACGTGGACGCAGAACAACTGGACCTGGGCTCAGGACGCACGCTCGATCACCCTCACGGGCACGGGCAACTTCTGGGCGCTGGACAACCTCACCTACCAGAACACGCCTCCATGCCCGGGCGGCGACTGCAACAACAACGGCGTCTGCGATGCGGATGAGCTCGCGGGCAACGACTGCAACGGCAACGGCGTGCTCGACGTGTGCGACCTCACCTCAGGATCCGCGCAGGACTGCAACGGCAACGGCATTCCCGACAGCTGCGACATCGCCTCGGGCGGCGCGCAGGACTGCAATGGCAATGGCATCCCTGACAGCTGCGACCTCGCATCGGGTACTCCTGATTGCAACAGCAACGGCACCCCGGACAGCTGCGACATCGCGGCGGGCACTCCTGACTGCAACGGCAACGGCCGTCCCGACTCGTGCGACCTCCAGAACGGATCCTCGCTCGACTGCAACGGCAACGGCGTTCCCGACAGCTGCGATATCGCCAGCGGCACTGCCAACGACGTGAACGGCAACGGCATTCCCGACAGCTGCGAGACCGACTGCAACGGCAACGGCGTCCCGGACGCGTATGAAGTTGCCGCGGGTCTCACGCCTGACTGCAACCAGAACGGCATCCCCGACTCGTGCGACATCGCGGGTGGCGCGACCGACTGCGATTCGGACGGCGTCATCGACAGCTGCGAGCTCGCCGCAGGCACCGCGACCGACTGCAACGGCAACGGCACGCTCGACAACTGCGACATCTCGTCAGGTGCTCCGGACTGCAATAGCAACGGCATTCCTGACGGCTGCGACCTCGCGTCGGGCACGGCGCAGGACTGCAACGCGAACGGCATTCCCGACTCGTGCGACCTCGGTGGGACGAGCGGCCAGCCCGTCCACATCGGATTCGAGGAGTTCCAGGGTGCGGGGGCGACGTTCCTGTCGACGCAATTCGCGGGTCTCATCTTCGAAACGGGAGCGAACGGCAGCCAGTGGACCGCGCGGGATTTCACCGTGGCGGGCTTGAACGCTTCAGGCTGGGACTGCGAGTCCGATCAGCCTACGGGACTCTCTTCTGGAACGGGTAATTACTGGTGCTGTGGTAAGGTCGCCTGCTATCCGACGAACCCTTACTCGGGATCGGCAAGCATCGGTATTGCCGGCAATGGCGCAAGCTACTTCCAACTGCGTTACTGCTCGGCATCAACTCTGTATCTCATCGCGTATGACGCCGAAGGAGTACAGCTGGATATCGATATGAAGCCTGCCAATCGTCGGTACTTCGAGGGAAACAACAGCGGGCCTGGCACGCTTCGCGTGGACGCACCGGCAGGTACGCGCATCGCCTCTGTGGTCGTGCACGATTCGGGTAACTTCTGGTGGATCGACTCCATCACGACCGATGTCGGCCTTGCCTCGTCGTCCGACTGCAATGCGAACGGCATCCCCGACTCGTGCGACATCTCCTCTGGCACGCCGGACTGCAACGGCAACGGCATCCCCGACTCGTGCGATATCGCGTCGGGCGCTGATCCTGATCCGGAGGGCGACGGCATCCCCAACAGCTGCGAGCCGCCGTCGGGCATCCGCCTGACCGGCCCGGCCGAGGCCAACGCCAGCACGTGCGCGGAGATCGGTTCGGAGCTCGTCTACGACATCTTCGTCGACAATCCGCCCGTGCAGCTCGTGGCGGGCCAGTTCGGCATCGCCTACGACAACTCGGTGCTCGAGTTCATCGACGTGGTCGGCGGCGAGGAGCCGTTCACCTACGTGCCGCTCTCGACGCACGACGCGGCGACGGGCAAGCTCTTCTTCATCGCCTCGGTGCAGGAGGGCGGCACGGGTACGCTCGCCGACTCGCGCGTCGCCCGCATCCGCTTCCGCGCCATCGCCAACGACTGCGACGGATCCACGCAGGTGTCGTTCGACTCGTCGCTCGCCCCCGTGCTCATCGCCAATGGCGGCGGCACCTCGGTCGACCTGCCGCTGACGAATCCCGCCTCCGTGCGCATCGTCACGGGAGCGCCTGTGCTGTCGGGCGTCCCGGCTGGCATCAGCGTTCCCGCTGACGCAGGCGCCGGCTGCCAGGCCTCGCGCACCCTCGTTCCGCCGACGGCTTCGTCGTCGTGCGGCTCGGCGAGCGTGTCGTGGATCCGCAGCGACAGCCAGCCGCTGAATGCTCCGTGGCCGTGCGGCACCACCACCGTGACCTGGAGCGCGACCGACATCTGCGGCCGCGTCACCACCGACACGACCACGGTCACCGTCAGCCCGTACCACCTGCTCGACGTGTCCATCGCGTATGAGGGCAGCAGCTACGCCGCCTCCATGACGCGTTGCATCGATCTGGCAAGCGGTGCGTACAGCGGCGAGGTCCTCGTGACCTTCCTCCATGGCGTCGGCACCGCGACGGTCCAGGTCCCCGTCGGCGCATACGACTGCGCGACCGCTGACGACGACCTGCACTCGCTCGCCGCGCGTTCGGCCGTGGGCATCCAGGGCACGAACTATGCGGTTGTGTTCGCAGGAACCTCTGCGCTCGTCAACGGCGACCTGACCGACGACAACAAGATCGACGTCACCGACTGGGGCATCGCGGTCGTCACCATCGGCTCCACCGCCGCGGTGAACACCGATTGCTCGACCACCGGCTACCACGTCGACTTCGATGGCAACGGTCACGTCAACAGCGCGGATGGCAACTTCGTGCTCGGTCGCTTCCTCCGCCTCGGCTTCCCGGCCTGCGGCGAGGGTGGCTTCACCGATGGCGGACGCGCCAGCATCTCGGTCGTCGAGCTCGCTCAGTACGTCGGAAGCGCCGCCATCGACGCAGACCTGAACGGCGATGCCCTCGTCGATCAGATCGACATCGATCTGTGGCTCGCTCAGAACGGCAGCAACTGAGCGGAGCTGAGACAATCAGTTGATTGAACTGCGGGAGCCGGGCATCTGCCCGGCTCCCGTTTCATTTCAGAGAGCGAGCGCGGCCCGCATCGCGCCTGCATCGGCGTAGCGGGCCTGCGCGTCCGCTGCGGTTGCCTTCGTGAAGATCGGATCGATCCGCGCCGCGATCGCACGCGCGCACGACTCGGCGTCGGTGAATCCGCGCCGCGCTGCGAGGTCCCTTGCGCGCGCAGCGTCGGTGGCAGCCAGCCGAAGAAGCGCCCTCGAAGGCGCGAGCGGCGGGGCAGGGCGCTGGCCTCGCGACTTCACTGGCGCGCCGTCGCGCGGCAGAACGCCGCAGGCGAGCTCGCCAAGCACGATCCCGAGCGCGAACACGTCGCTCGGCTTCTCGCAAGCGCCGATCCCGTACTCCCACTGCTCGGGCGCCATGTAGTCGGGCGTTCCCAGTCGATGGGCGATGGATTCCGGGGTCAGCCGCACGTGACGCCCGTCCATGGCGCGCGCGACGCCGAAGTCGATGATGCGCGGGACAAGCCGGCCATCGGCGCCCTCGACGAGGATGTTCGCCGGCTTCAGGTCGCGGTGCAGGACGCCGGCATCGTGCGCAGCCGCCACGGCTGCGAGCGCATCCAAGACGAGCGCGATCCGCGCGTCGAGCGTCAGGCGCCGCTCATCCGCAGCGACCGTGATCGGCGGGCCATCGATCAGCGGCATCGCGATCCACGGGCGCCCGTCTGCGGTCACGCCGGCATCGACCACCTGCACGATCGAGCGGTGCGCGAGCTCGCCGAGGATCTCCCGCTCGCGCGCGAAGCGCTTGAGCACTTCCTCGCCCTCGACGCCCGGCTTGAGCACCTTCACCGCGTAGCGAAGCGCATCGCCGTCGTCGGACTCGCCATCGCGCGCGGCCGCGAACACCTCGGCCACGCCGCCCGTCGCAACGAGCTGCAGCACGCGGAACGCCCCGTACCGCGCCACGCCCGCGTCGTCGAACGCGCCGCGCACGTGCGCGCCGAGCTCGCCCAGCGCGCGCTTGATCGACGCGTTCGGATCGCGGCCCGCCCGATCGCCCGCGGTCAATCCTCGGCCCAGCCCATCTCCTGCTTCAGGAACTCGAGCCCTTCGTTCAGCTCGCGGTACGCCGTGCGCTCGGGCACGCCCGCGAGGACCGCCACCTTCGCCATCGGCATCCCGAGCACCAGCCGCAGCGTGATGATCTCCATCTCGCGCGGATAGCGCTTCGACAGGCGCTCGAGCCCCGCGAGCAGGCGCGCATGCAGGAGCGGCATCCCCTCGTCGCGGCTGCCGGCGCCCGTGCGGCGATCGCCATCGATCTCCTCATCGAGCGGAATCGCCTTCGCCGGTCCGCTCCGCTTCTTCGCGCGCGAGCGGCGGGCGCGGTCCGAGAGCGCACGGACCATGAGGATGGTCGCGAGCCCGCAGAGCTGCGGCGCCGTCTTCGGCAGCTCGCGCTGGCGCATCAGGCGCATGACCGTCTCGGCGACGAGCGAGCTCGGCGTGATCGTGCGCGAGAGCTTGCGGGTCACGATCTCGCGCTCTGCGATCGAGCGGAGCTCGGCGTAGTTCCGCTCGACGAGCAGCGTCAGCCGGTCGCTCGGCTTCGATGCCGCCACGGAAGCAGGGGAATTTCGCGCGGGTTTCTGCTTGGCCGCTCGGCCTGCGGTTGTCGATTTCCTCGGCATCGCGATCGAGTCTACCGATCGCATCCCATGCTGAGGGCGATCGGACGGCGGGCGCGAGCAAGCAGTGGAAGTTCAGGAGATTCATGGCAGACCCACCGCGTGACCGCGCGTTGAGTCTCCGCGCCGCTCGTGGCGCCGATGTCTCCCAAGATCGACCACCGCTGGCTTGGGGAAGTGGTCGCGGCGCGGGCTCGCTGACCGTGCGTGACTGTCGTCCGATGGCTGCCATCCCTCGGCTGGTAAATCCCGCGCAGGCGCGGCTGGCCCCACGATTCCGCGCAATTCCGCGCGGAGCCTAGCCGCGGTTGGCGGAAGTCCAGCCCGCCTGCGCGTTGATGGGTGGCGCGCGCCCGCTCGGTCGCGCCGACAGTCGTCCGTCCGGACAACACGAACGACGTAGCTCAGCGCCTCCTGCTGGAGGTCGCGCCGTGTACGTGCGGTGATCCCAGTCACCGTTCTCTCCTAGCCCCGCCCCGGCCCACTCCCGGGGCGGGGGTTTTCATTTACCCCGCGACCGGGCGCTTCCAGGTGTAGTCCTTGTCCTTCTCGAGCGCGGTCGCCGACTGCTTCACGCAGCGACGGCACACGCACGCATCCGCGAACTCTGGGCTCTTCCAGACCTCGTCGTCGCGCTCCTCGAGGCACATCGTGCACGACTGCCCGGCAGCGCGGTCGTTGCGCCCCTCGAACACGATCGCCACGTACGCCAGCGACAGGCACTCGCCGCAGATATGGCTGCCGTGGTGCCCCTCGATGAGCGGGCGCGACGGATCGTCGGGGTCCCATGCCCGCCTGCAGAAGTTGCAGAGCACATCCTCGTACTGCACGTTGCTCTCGTCGGTGCCTGGCCTGAACATGGGGTTTCTCGCGGGTGAACTGCCTGCGGGCGCGCCAAGTAGAATCGCGCCCAGATGGCGCAGGGTATCTCACTCGCCAACAAGTGTCAGATCCTCTTCGGGGTCGCGGTCGTCGCGCTCCTCGGTGGCGCGCTGGTCATTCCGTGGGTGCGCACGGCGAGCATCGTCACCGACAGCCAGCTCGAGGTCTCGCGCGAGATGGCGAACGGCATCCTGTCGCACGGGCAGGTCGAGCCCGCCGAGCTCACCGACCCCGCGAGCGGCCGCCTCTACCAGGTCGGCGAGATCATCGGCGAGTCGCAGTCCGAGACCGATCCGTTCCTGCGCGCGAGCTTCGCCCGCTTCTCGGCCGACGCCGGCGAGACCGAGTCGTTCGAGAAGGAGGTGCGCGCGGGCACCGTCTACTACCGCTACGCGCGCGCGATCCGCCAGGAGGAGTGGCGCGAGGTCCTGCCGCCCGACTTCCTCGATCCATCCGCGTCGACGGCGGCAGCGCGCCCCGACGACGCCGTCGCGGCGCTCCTCCTGATCGACCGGAAGAGCGACTTCGCGGAGGCGCAGATCCTCAACAACCGCGTCTTCATCCTCGCCTCGGGCGTGATCGCCGTCGCCCTCGCGATCCTGGTCTTCCACCTCATCCTCAAGCGCCTGATCTTCGGGCCCGTGCGCGCGCTCACCGAGGTCGCCGAGCGGATCGAGCAGGGGAGCCTGACCGCGCGCGCGAAGATCTCGACGGGCGACGACTTCGAGCGGCTGTCGAAGGCGTTCGACGGGATGCTCGACCGCCTCGACGACAACCAGCGCCAGCTTCGCGCGGTGAACGAGAGCCTCGACCTCAAGATCGGCGAGCTCGCCGAGGCGAACGTCGGGCTCTTCGAGTCGAACCGCCTGAAGAGCGAGTTCCTCGCCAACGTCTCGCACGAGCTGCGCACGCCGCTCAACTCGATCATCGGCTTCGCCGAGCTCCTCGACGAGATCGCGCGCAACGACCCCGCCGCCGATCCGAAGCGCCGCCGCTACATCGGGAACATCCTGCAGAGCGGGCGGAACCTGCTCGAGATGATCAACGAGCTCCTGCAGATGGCCAAGATCGAGGCGGGGCGCCTCGAGGTGACGATCGGCCCCGCGAGCGTGAAGGACGTGGTCGAGGGACTCGCCGCGATCATGCGCCCGCAGTCGCTCGCGAAGCGGATCACGGTCGACACCGAGGTCGAGGACGAGCTGCCCGGCGTCGAGAGCGACGCGGGCAAGCTGCAGCAGATCCTCTTCAACTTCGTGTCGAACGCGATCAAGTTCTCGCCCGAGGAGACGCGCATCGTGATCTCCGCGCGCCGCACCGTGCGCGCCGACGGCACGCCGTGCGTGACCGCGAGCGTGATCGACCAGGGCCCCGGCATCCCGCTCGACATGCAGGACACGATCTTCGAGAAGTTCCGCCAGGTCGATGCGAGCCACACGCGCGCCCACTCGGGCACGGGACTCGGCCTTGCGATCTGCCGCGAGCTCGCCGAGCGGCTCGGCGCGCGCGTGTCGCTCTACTCGGTGCCCGGCGAGGGCGCGACCTTCTCGGTCGAGGTGCCGATCGAGTTCAAGGGCAAGCAGCTCGAGGCGCTGATGCCGGGCAGCGCCGCGGAGCCGCGCGCGTGATGCTCGCGTTCGGCGGCGATCCGACGCCCGTCGGGTGGATGATCACGGTCGCGTATCTGCTCGTGGCGTGGACGTGCGTGCGGACGCGCGGGGCGCGCGGGTTCTGGATCACGCTCGCGGTGGTGCTTGTCGTGCTCGGCGTGAACAAGCAGCTCGACCTGCAGACAGCGCTCACGGGTGCCGCGCGCGACGTGGCGAAGGAGCAGGGATGGTACGCGGAGCGGCGGGGCGTGCAGGTGGCTGCGGCGGCCGGGGCGCTGGTCGTCGTCGCCGGGCTTGCCTTCGCTGCGGTGCGCGCGCTGCGCGGCGAGTTCGCGCGGGCGTGGCCTGCGGTCGCGGGCATCGCGCTGATCGGCGCGTACATCGCGCTGCGCATGACGTCGATCCACGAGGTCGACGTGGTGATGGTGCGCGGCCCGCTGCCCGCGAAGCTGTGGGCAGAGCTGGCGGGCCTCGGGCTTATCGCGGCGGGGTCGCGGTCGGCAAGGGCGCGTGCGTGAGGGAGCGATGGACTCCCACGTCGATGGTTCCGCAGACTTCGTCTGCGGGCACTCATTGCCTGTCGACTCCGACGGATTGTCATCGACCTCGTCTTTGAGTCTGACGGGAGTTCGTTTGTAGTGAGTGCCCGCAGATGGAGGCAACGCCGGAATCTGCGGAACCGTTTGCTTCGGGAGTCGACTCCGAAAGGCCAGCGGGCACCAGAGGGAGCCGCCGCAGCGGCGACCGCTCAAGCCACGGGCAGACTTCGTCTGCGGGCACTCATTGCCTGTCGACTCCGGCGGGTTGAAGACGAGCTCGTCCTCGAGTCTGTCGGGAGCTCGTTTGTAGTGAGTGCCCGCAGATGAAGGCAAAGCCGGAATCTGCGGAACCGTTTGCTTCGGGAGTCCACCGTCCCTCGCTCATGGACTCCCACGTCGATGGTTCCTCACGCCGCCGCCGTTCCCGTCGACGTCACGACACGGCTCAGCTCATGATCGCGCGATTGACCTTCCCCTTCACGTCGGTCAGGCGGAAGTTCCGCCCGGCGTGACGGAAGGTCAGGCGCTCGTGATCGAGCCCGCCGAGGTGCAGCACCGTCGCGTGCCAGTCGTGGATGTCCATCACGCCGTCGACCGCCTCTGCGCCGATCGAATCGGTCGAGCCGTAGGACAGGCCGCCCTTCACGCCGCCGCCGGCCATCCACATGGTGAAGCCCTTGGCGTTGTGATCGCGGCCATCGCCGTTCTGCGCGTACGGCGTGCGCCCGAACTCGCCGCCCCAGAGGACGAGCGTGTCGTCGAGCATGCCGCGCTGCTTGAGGTCGGTGAGCAGCGCCGCGATCGGCTTGTCGATCTCGCTGCACTGCTTGCCGAGCTCCTCGCGCAGGTTGCGGTGGGTGTCCCAGCCGCCGTGGCTGACCTCGATGAAGCGCACGCCCTTCTCGGCGAAGCGCCGCGCCAGCAGGCATTGCCGCGCGAAGTTGTCGGTCGGCTGCTCGCCGACGCCGTACATCTCAAGCGTCTTCTTGTCCTCGTCGTCGAAGCTCACGAGGTCAGGCACCTCGGCCTGCATGCGGAACGCGAGCTCGTAGCTCTCGATCACGCCCTCGAGCTGCGGGTCTTCCTTCTCGCGCTTCAGGCGCTCGCGGTTGAGCCGCTGGACGAGGTCGAGCTGCTCGCGCTGCATGTTGGCGCCGAGGCGCTCGTTGTCGATGTGCGGGATCGCGTCGCCCGAGCCTGCGTTGCGCCCGTTCGCGAGCCGCACCGGCGTCGCCTGGTACGTCGCCGGAAGGAACGCGCTGCCGTAGAGCTGCGCGCCGCCGTTGTCGCCGCGCGGGTTGATGGCGATGAAGCCGGGCAGGTTCTCGTTCTCGGTGCCGAGCCCGTACAGCGCCCACGCGCCCATCGACGGACGCACGAACTGGAACGAGCCGGTGTGGAGCTGGATCGACGCCTGCGCGTGCGCGGGGATCTCCGCCTTCATGCCGCGCAGCAGGCAGAGGTCGTCGGCCTTCTTCTGCAGGTTCGGGAAGAGGTCGCTGATCCAGAGCCCGCTCTGCCCGCTCTGGCGGAACTTCCACGGGCTCGCGAGCAGCTTCGAGTTGCCGCGGTAGGTGGAGCCATCGCTGAGCGCGAGCTCGGGCTTGTAGTCGAAGGTGTCGACGTGGCTCGGCGCTCCGGCCATGCACAGGAAGATGATCCGCTTCGCGCGCGGGGCGAAATGCGGCTTCTTCGGAGCGAGCGGGCTGACGGCGCCCTCGTCGTCGTCGCCGCCGAGGAGCGGGAACGCGCCGGCGCGCGCGGCCATCGCCGCGAACGCGACCGAGCCGAAGCCGCACGCGGCAAGGCGCAGCATCTCGCGGCGCGAGAAGGGGAGGGGAAGCCGGTTGCAGCAGAGGTCGCTCATGGGTGCACTCTCGTTGATTCGTCGCGTTCGTCAGTCAAGCGTGCGGAACTCGCCCGACAGGAAGAGCGCCTGGCACAGCGCCGACCAGATCATCTGTTCGCCGGTGACGGGCCGTGCCGCCGGCGTGTTCGAGGGATTGCGCGCCGCCTCGAGGCGCTGCCGAGCGCGCTCGCGCAGGTTGAGCCGCTCGGACTCGCCGCGCTGCTGTCCGCGCGCGCCGCTCGCAGCCGGCTGACGGCCAGCGCCAGCGTTGATGTTCTGCCCGTCCTTCGCGGCAGCCGCCTTGAAGTCGTCGATGAAGCTGCGGCACGCGGTCACCTCGGACGAGCTCGGCTTGCGGCCGAACGCGATCATGAAGGCGGCGTTGATGCGCTCGGGCTCCTTGTCGCCAGCGCCCATCACCCGCATCGCGAAGCTGTCGGCGATGCGCACGAGCTCGGCGCTGTTCATCAGGTAGAGCGCCTGCGTGGGCACGTTGGTGGCGTCGCGTCGGCCGGTCACGAACGACGGCTCTGCGAAGTCGAATACCTCGAGCGACTCGGGCACGCGGTCGCGCAGGATCGGGAGGTACACGCTGCGGTTGTTGTCGCCGACGCCGGTCACGAGCCCGAGGATGCGCTCCTGCGCTGGACCGCGCGCGCCGCCCTCCGCGAAGTTGATCGGCGAGCCGACCCTCGGCTTCGAGACCAAGACGCCCGCTGCGGCGAGCATCGCGTCGCGGATCGCCTCAGCCTCGAGGCGCTTCTTCGGCATGCGCCAGAAGTACTGCCCCTCGGGGTCGATCTCCGCGTCCTGTGCGTCGAAGTCGCTCGACATCGCGTAGGCGCGCGACAGCACGATCTCGCGGATGAGCGCCTTCGTGCTCCAGCCGCTGGCGACGAGGCGCGTCGCAAGGTGGTCGAGCAGCGGCAGATTCGTCGGCTTCACGCCGCTCATGCCGAAGTTGTCGGGCGTGGGCACGATCGGCTGCCCGAAGAGGTGCAGCCACACCCGGTTCGCCCAGACGCGCGCGGTGAGCGGGTTCTCCGCGCTCGCGATCCACTGCGCGAGCTGCAGGCGGCCGCTGCCCTGCGTGATCTTCGCCTCGTCGCCCTGCGAGAGCAGCTCGACGAGCCCGCGGTGCACGGTCTCCCCGGGCTTGTCGAGCTCGCCACGGTCGAGGACGCGCGCGTTGAGCGCGCGGTCGCGGTCGACGGCGCCCATCGCCAGCAGGTTCGCCTCGGTGGGCTTGCCCTCGTAGTCGAAGCGCGTCGCAAGGCTCTCGAGGTTCCGCTGCGCGCCGAGCGTTGCGCGGGCGCGCACGAGCTGCGCCTGCGCGTTCTGCGGCACGGGCTGGCCCTTCTGGCGCGCCTCGCGGGCCTGGTCGATGGTCTCCTGCGCCTTCGCAGCCTCCTGCTTGGCGCGCGCGATCGCGGTCGCCAGCAGCGAGCGCAGGTCGCCGCGCATGGTCGCGCCCAGCGGCAGGCCCGCCTCGTTCGGCAGCTCGATCAGCTTCGAGGGATGGTTGTTGCCCTGCGCGTCGAAGGTGCCGTAGCGGGTCTCGGTCGAGAGGAAGATGCCGGCGACGGCGTAGTAGTCCTTCTGCGTGATCGGGTCGAACTTGTGGTCGTGGCAGCGCGCGCAGGCGACGGTGAGCCCGAGCATGCCCTGCGTGGTCGCATCAAGCTGCTCGTCGGCGAGATCCATCTGGAACTGCGGACGTCCGCGCGCGTTGTGGCTCTTGGTGCCGATCGCGAGGTAGCCCGTCGCGACGATCTGCTCGGCGCGGTCGGCCTCGCTCGCTGCGGGCATCAGGTCGCCCGCAAGCTGCTCGGTGAGGAAGCGGTCGAACGGCTTGTCCTCGTTGAACGCCGCGATCACGTAGTCGCGGTAGCGCCACGCGTGCGGGTAGAAGATGTTCGATTCCTTGCCGCTCGATTCGGCGTAGCGGGCGACGTCGAGCCAGTGGCGGCCCCAGCGCTCGCCGAAGGCGGGGCTCGCGAGCATGCGGTCGACGGCCTTCGCGAAGGCGTCGGGCGAGCCATCGGCCTCGAACGTGCGCAGGTCTGCCTCGCTCGGGGGAAGCCCGGTCAGGTCGAAGCTCGCGCGGCGAAGCAGGGTGCGCTTGTCGGCGGGAGCGGCGGGGGTGAGGCCCTTCTCGGTCAGCTTCGCGAAGACGAAGGCATCGATCGGCGTGCGCGACCACTCCGGGTCGGACGCGGCGGGGGGCTCGGTGGCGGCGACGGGACGGTAGGCCCAGTGCGTCGACCTGCCCTCGGCGATGTCCTCCTTCGTCCAGCGGTGCGCAGTGCCTGGCGACGCCTCGCCGGGCTTCGCGGGCGCGGATGGCTTCTCCGCGCGGGGATCGGGCGCGCCCATCGCGACCCACTTCTCGAGCGCGCGGATCTCCTCGTCGCTGATCTTCTCATCAGGCGGCATCTGCAGGTCGGCGTCGTGGTAGCGCACGGCGCGGATGAGCAGGCTCGAGTCGATGTCGCCGGGCACGACGGCGGGTCCGCTGCGTCCGCCCTTGCGGATGGCGTCGCGGGTGTCGACGCGCAGCGCGCCCTTCTCGGTCATCGCCGTGCGCGAGTGGCAGCTGTAGCAGTGGGTGATGAGCAGCGGACGGATCTCCGACTCGAAGAACTTGAGTTCGTCGGGCGTCGGCGCGCGTTCATCGACCGACGCGATCACGGCTGCCTCGTCGGCGGTGACGGGTTGCTTGCCGTACTCAGGAGTCGAGCCCTGCATCTGCGCGAGGGCAGAGGCGGCGGCGCTGCCGGCGAGGGCGAGTGCGGCGATGAATCGGAAGGCGTGGCGGCGCATGGCGGTCGTGGTCCGGGCGGGCTCGTACTGTCGTGCCTCGTGGCGGCGACATCGCTGAGAACGCAAGGAAATCGGCAGGATTGCCGTCGGGCAGGCGGAATCCCGACCCCAATCTGATACCCCGACCGGGCTGGGCAGGGAAGCGCCAGCGTTGCATGTGGCGGCAATTCACCCGGGACGGGCTTGCATGACCCGCTTTTGGGCGGATGCTTCCGTCGCAGAACCTGCGTCCAAGAGGAGCCCGCATGAAGATTCTCGCCCACCGCGTCATCGCCGTCACCGCCATCTTCCCCGCCAGCCTCGCCCTCGCCCAGGGCGCGAACGACTGCGCCGCAGCCGAGGCGATCAAGGGGTACGGGACGTTTCCCTTCAGCACGGTCGGCGCCACCACCGACGGCGCCGCCGACGTCCTCTGCAACTTCTTCGGCAACTCGAACATCTACAACGACGTCTGGTTCCGCTTCACAGCGCCCGAGACGACGGTCGTCGACATCGCGAACTGCGGTCTGGCGACCTTCGACACCAAGATCGCCGTCTACGGCGGCGCCGATTGCGCGTCGCCCGTCATCGCCTGCTCGGATGACAACTGCGCCACGCAGACCCGCGTGACCGTCGGGATCACCGCGGGGCAGACCTATCTCATCCGCATCGGCGCCTACGCGGCGACGGGAACCGGCTCGGGCAGCTTCAGCATCACCCCGTTCGTGCCGCTCGCCGACATCACCGATCCGTCCACGAACATCCGCTACGTCGCCGTGCCCTCGACCACGTGGCCGCTCGCGGAGGCGTTCGCGCAGCAGCTCGGCGGGCACCTTGTCTCGATCAACAGCCAGGCCGAGCAGGACTTCGTCTGGCAGAACTTCGGCAACCTCGGCGGCGTCGACCGCCGCGTGTGGATCGGCTTCACCGACGCTGCCAGCGAAGGCGCGTGGGCCTGGAGCGATGGCTCGAAGGCCTCGTTCACCAACTGGAATGCGGGCGAGCCGAACAATTCGGGCGGCGTCGAGCACTACGCCGAGCTCCTCGGTTCGACGGGACAGTGGAACGACCTGAACGCGGCGGGTTCCGGCTTCGCGCACATCGCCGTGGTCGAGCTCGCGCCCGCCGGCAATCCGTGCCCCGCCGACCTGAGCGGGGACGGCGATGTCGGATCGCCCGACGTCGCCATGCTGCTGAACGGCTGGGCGACCGCGCAGACCGACATCACGGGCGACGGTACCACCGACGCGCAGGACGTCGCCGCGCTGCTCTCCGCGTGGGGTCCGTGCGCGGGCTGAACGGTGCCGCCGCCATCACGTGAGCGGCTTGACCGGCTCGGCTTCGCCGAAGCGCGCATCGCCGAGCGTGGCGATCTGCGCGTCGCGCAGGTCGCTGACTTCGTCCTTGACCGCTGCCTCGACGCCGCCGTCCGCAAGGGCGAATCCGATCCGCAGCACCTCTGCGCGGGTCACGTCCTCGGGCGGGCGCGACGGCGCGTAGCGGCTGCCGCTGCCCTCGATCCGATGGGCGAGCCCGTGGCGCTCGAAGAGCTGCAGCAGGTCGCGCGCGATCGCTGGCGTGACGCCGCAGTTGCGGACGAGGGTGTCGATCGAGACACCGCGCCCGGTGCGGAATCGCGTGCAGAGCGCGCGGTAGCAGCCGATCGCCTGCGCGGGCTCGAAGACGTCGGGCGCCGACACGCCCGCTGCGAGCGAGCGCCCGCCGCGGGTGAGTCCCTGCAGGATCGCCGATGTCTGCAGGCCGAACAGCACGACGAGCCACATCAGGTAGACCCAGAGCATGAAGAGGGGCACGAGCCCAAGCGATCCGTAGAGGCGGCTCGCCGCGAACGAGCTCGAAAGCGACGCGCTCAGGAATCCCTTGCCGAGCTCGACGAGCGCGCTCGCGACCGCTGCGCCGAGGATCGCAGCGCGCACATCGACGCGCGCGTTCGGCACCGTCGCGTACGCCGCCGACAGCAGGATCCACAGCGAGACGAATGCGCCGACCTTCGAGAAGACCCCGGCGACGAAGATCGCCGCGCTGCTGTTCTCGCCGATGAAGCCGGCGACCTCGCGGATGCCGAGCGGGATGAGCGCGAAGAACACTGGCCCCGCGGTGATGACGAACCAGTAGATCAGCACGCGGCGCACGATCGAGCGGCCTTGTGGCGCGCGGTAGATCGTGTTGAAGCTCGACTCGATGGCGACCATCGTCCACACCGCGCTGAAGACGACGGCGAGCGCGCCGATCACGCCGATCGTCGAGAGGTCCACGTTCGCCGCATCGGCTGCGAGCGACTCGAGCCACGCGCCGAGCGGCACGCCGTCGCCCTCGGCGGCGCCGGCAGGCACGACCTTCACCTCGTTGAGCGCGAGCGCCCCGACGATGCGATGCACGAGATCGTTGAATCCCTCGCCGAGGATCGCGCGGGTGACGATCGTCGCCATCACGAGGACGGGCAATAATCCGAAGAGCGTGCGGAAGGCGAGGTTCGCGGCCATCTCGGGCGCCTGCGATTGCCGCACCTGCAGGAGCGCGAAGCGGACGGCGCGGGGAATGTCGCGCGTGCGCGGCTTCTGCGCCTCGCGCAAGGTCCCATCGGCAGGGGGCTTGGAATCGGCGTCGCTCATGGCGGGAGCGCGCAGTCTAGCGGCGACGCATCCGCCCTTCACCCCGCGCACACGGGAAGGCAACGCGATTTGAACAAACCGCGCGTCCGCTCGGCGGCAACGCCAATCAACGTCGAACGGCACCTAAACGGAGCCCTCACAATCGACTCATAGGGTTCCGCCTGTCGAACCGCGCGCCGCCGAGCCTTGATGCGAAGCGAGTGCGATTCGAACGCGCGACTCACGCGTTCCAAACGTGGGCGCGCGAGTGTGTGCGGCATGGATGGCGCAGATCCGGCGTGCTTGTGCGCGCGGCGCCAGCAAGATCAGAGAAGTAGACGGAATCCCTCCATGAAGAAGAACCTCGCCATGATCGTTGCCCTCGGCGGAGCCTCGATGCTCTCGTCGGGTGCGCTCGCCGCTGAGGTGCTCGTCTCGGGCACCATCACCACGTCGACCACGTGGGTCAAGACCAACACCTACAACCTGCAGGGACAGGTCTTCGTCGCGCCGGGCGCGGTGCTGACCATCCAGCCCGGCACCGTGATCGCCAGCGACTCGGGCGGCGCGCTCGCCATCACCCGCGGCGCGCGCATCAACGCCGTCGGCACCCAGCAGGAGCCGATCATCTTCACCTCGAAGCAGGATGTCGCGACGTGGACCGGCGGCAACCCGAAGACCGGCACGTGGCGCCCCGTCTGCAACGAGTGGGGCAACCTGACGATCATGGGCCGCGCCTACATCAGCGAGAACGCGGTCGCGACGAACACCCCCGCACCGAACGCGAACAACATCGCGGCGATGGAAGGCCTCGTCGGACAGTCCGCGACGGACCCGAACGTCCTCTACGGCGGCGGCGACGACCTCGACAGCAGCGGCACCCTCGCCTACTGCTCGTTCCGCTACGGCGGCAAGGTCATCGGCCTCAACAACGAGCTCAACGGCCTCTCGCTCGGCGGCATCGGCCGCGAGACCATCATCGACCACATGGAGATCATGAACAACGTCGATGACGGCATCGAGATCTGGGGCGGCACCGTCAACATGCAGTACGTCACCGTCTGGAACATCGGCGACGACAGCATCGACATCGACCAGGGCTGGCGCGGCAAGATGCAGTTCGGCCTCGTCGTCCAGGGCTACGCGGCCAACGCCGCGCAGGGCTCGGGCGTCGGCGACAACGCCATCGAGTTCGACGGCGCCGAGCAGTCCGACTACCAGCCGGTGTCGACGGGCGTCATGTACAACATGACCATCATCGGCAACCCTGGCTCGAACGCGACCGGCTCGAACGGCGGCGACCACGCCATCGCCTACCGCGACAACGGCCGCCTGCAGTTCCGCCAGTCGATCGTCATGGACCTCGGCGAGCGTCTCGTCGGCTTCGACAACGTCGACGGCGACGGTGGCGCCGGCTACGGCTTCAACGGCACGCTCTCGTGGGCGAACACCTGGACCACGCCGTACAACACCTTCTCGGCGGTGAACGCGCCCGCGAATCCCGCCAGCTTCTACCAGTCGCAGTCGAGCGGCAACCTGAACGAGATCACCGACTCGGTGTTCTTCAACAACATCAACGGCGCCGCCTATACCGAGGCCGACGCCCGCGGCGTGCGCGCCGCCGGCAACAACAACGTCACCGCGACCGCGCTGCCGATCGCGGGCATCACCCGCGGGGCGGTCGTCAATCCGACGATCACCCTCGCCGTGCGCCCCGTGATCTCGCTCGACCCGCGCGCAGCGGGCGACGCGGTCACCTCGGTCGGCACCGCGCCGAACGACGGCTTCTTCACCCCGGTGAACTACCGCGGCGCCTTCGGTCCGACGGAGAACTGGCTCTGCGGCTGGACCGCGGCCGACGCCTTCGGCTTCAACGTCGCTCCTCCGGGCGGCTGCGTGATCTCCCAGCCGTGCCCGGCCGACCTGAACGGCGACGGCAACGTCTCGTCGAACGACCTCGCGGTCGTCCTCGGCTCGTGGGGCACCGGCAAGGCCGACCTCAACGGCGACGGCGACACCAACTCGGCGGATCTCTCGATCCTGCTCGGTGCGTGGGGCGCCTGCCCGTGATGACGTCTGGGAAGAGACGCGCATGAGACTCTGATCCTGAGCCCGTTTGCGGGCGCCTGGCGCGCGAAGTGCAGCGTCAGGCGTCCGCGGCGGGCGACTTTGTTCGTACAACTGCCGACCATGACCGACTTCGCAACCATCCTCGCGTCGCTTGCCCTCGTCGCCCCGCCGCAGGGGGCGCCGTCTGCAGCGACGCCGGTCGCGCCCGCTGTCGCCGCCGAGGAATCATGGCGGGAAACGTGGACCGACTTCGCCTTCGAGGTCGCCTCCGCGATCCCGACCGAAATCCATGGACGCGATCGCGCGAAGACGCAGCAGGCGGTGGTCTCCGCGCTGATCGCGCAGGGCAAGCTCCTCCGTGCCTCGCAGCTTGCGCCGGCGATCCGCGGTTGGCGGCAGGGCGAGGCTCTCGCCGAGATCGCGCTTGCCTACGCGAAGGCGGGCAAGCCCGACGAGGCGCGCGGCCTCGCGAGGCAGGCGCTCGCGCTGGCGCCGAGCCTGCTCGACTGGCAGCGCGAGCGCGTGAACGTGATGGTGGGGCGCGTCTACGTCTGGCTCGGCGAGCAGGACGAGGCGACGAAGCTCGAGCAGGGCGTGGGCGAGAGCGAGATGGGCAAGGTCGCCGCCGCGCGCGCAGGCAAGTTCCCCGCCGAGCACTTCGACGCCCAGATGGCGGGGCTCGAGGACTGGATCAAGACGAAGAACTTCGACCTCGTGCGCAACTCGGTGGACGTGGCGCTCGAGTTCTATCCCGCGTGCCTCGCCGACGGCGCGCGCCGCGCCCGCATCGAGGCGCTGATCGCCGCCGCGAACGAGCAGCTTGCCTTCGACCTGCGGATCTCGAATCTCCTGCGCATGGCCGATATCGCGCGTGCCGCGGGCGAGGCCGAGGCCGCGCAGGGCTTCGTAGCGAAGGCCGATTCGGTCGCCACGACCTCGAAGTGGGTGCCCGAGGATGCGGTGTTCCAGCGTGCGCGCGTGGCGCGGGCCAAGGCCCGCTGCGGACAGCGCGAGCAGGCGCTCGCGGATCTCGAGGCGGCGCTGTCGCAGTTCGATGCGTCGCGCGAGCAGATCGTCGACATCTTCCGTGCGCAGCCGTTGCGCGCGGTGGCCGAGGCGTACGCTGAGCTGGGCGAGCGCGACCGCGCGCGTGCCGTCTACCTGCGTGCCATCGAAGAAGGTTCGCGGAATCCGAACGCGCGTCCGCGCGCGGAGGATCTTTCCGCGACCGCGCTGTCGCTTGCCTCGAGCGGCACCGAGCCGGACGACGCGATCGCGGCGCGCCTGCGCGCCGTGCGCGCGGGGCTCGTCGAACCGTGGTGATCCGACGATCGGAATTCGTCGGCGTGCCCTCGCCCGGAGTCGGCTTGCAATGAGTGCCCGCAGATGGAGGCAACGCCGGAATCTGCGGAACCACGTGCGTCAGGAGTCGACCTGTCGGCCCTCAGATGGACTCCTGAAGCAACCCGTTCCGCAGACTTCGTCTGCGGGCACTCATTGCCTTTGGACTCCGTCTGGTTGAAGTCGACTGACGCGTCTGGACTCGGTCTGGTTGAAGTCGACTGACGCGTCTGGACTGCGTCTGGTTGGAGTCGACCGACGCCTCTGGACTCCGTTTGGTCGGAACACACAATCGCCCGGAGTCCGCTTGCAACGAGTGCCCGCAGATGGAGGCAACGCCGGAATCTGCGGAACCACGTGCGTCAGGAGTCGACTCCGAAGGGCGCACAAGCACCAGCGGTCGCCGCCGCAGCGGCGACCGCCCCCGTCCGGTTTGTCGGGAGCGCCGTCGCGATTCACTCGCGCGGCGCTCGTCCAGAGGGAGCCGCCGCAGCGGCGACCGATCAAACACGCCGCCGCCCCTCTTTACACGTCCTGAACATTGGATTCACACAACGCAAGCGCTGTCCTAGCAAATGCTGCGTGACGGTTTCTTAACGTGCGTCCCGCTCAGGAACAGCTCCGCATCGTGCGGAGCCTCCTCGGCGGACACGAGAAGAGCCCCATGAGTGAACCACAGAGATTCCCCTCTCGAAAGCCACTGCTCGCGACGGCAGGGCTGATCCTCGCGATCGGCATCCCCGGAGTCGCGTTCGCGCCCGCCCAGGACGGCGCCTCCGAGCCCACCCTCGAGGAGACCCGCGTCACCATGGGCAAGTGGATCGAGACGCAGCAGCTCATCGGCCGCGAGCGCAACGACTGGAACCAGAGCCGCGAGGTCCTGAAGGGACGCATCGAGCTCGTGGGCAAGGAAGTCGCCACGCTCAGCGACAGCATCAAGGAGTCCGAGACCGCGGTCGCGGAATCGGCCCGCAAGATGCAGGAGCTCACCGCCGAGCGCGACCAGCTCAAGACCGCGGCGACCCAGCTCGTGACCGCCGTCACCGCGATGGAGGCAGAGGTCAAGCGCCTCTCGAAGTCGGTCCCAGCGCCCGTCCTCGCCAAGCTCGCGCCGCTCTTCGCGCGCATCCCCGAGGACGCCGCCACCACGCGCGTCTCGGTCGCCGAGCGATTCCAGAACGTGCTCGGCATCCTCAACGAGATCAACAAGGCCAACAGCGAGATCACCGTGAACTACGAGGTCCGCACCATGCCCGACGGCTCGTCGTCGGAGGTGCAGGTCATCTACGTCGGCCTCGCGCAGGCGTACTACGTGAGCCCGCGCGGACAGGCCGGCATCGGCCGCCCGACCGCCGACGGCTGGACCTGGACGCCCGCCCCCGAGGCGGCCGACCGCATCCTGACCGCGCTCGAGATCATCCAAGGCAAGCACTCCCCGGCCTTCGTGCCGCTCCCGGTGAACATCCAATGAACACGACCACCCGCACCATCGGCGCGATCGCCGTTCTTCTTGCCAGCCACGTCCTCTCCGCTGGCTTCGCCTCGGCTCAGGCGCCCGCGCCCGACAAGGCCAAGCTCATCGGCGAGGTCTCGCGCGGCGCCGACGAGCGCCTTGCCAAGAGCATCGCCGAGCTCAACGCCCTCCGCGAGCAGATCGCCGCCGAGAAGCTCCCGCTCTCGCAGGAGCTCACCACGCTCGAGGAGCGCGTCACCAACCTCCGCAAGGAGAACGACCGCGTCTCCCGCCTCGTCGCAGCGGGCGCCCTCGACCTCGCCTCCGTGAAGGCAGAGATCAAGGCCCGCCAGGACGAGCTCTCCTACGTCGGCAACCTCCTCGACGAGTACGCCCGCACCTTCGAGCAGAAGATCCACCCCGTCGAGCTGCAGTACTGCGGCGCAGCGGTCACGGGCGCGAAGGAGGCCGTCGAGAACAAGTCGCTCTCGATGACCGATCGCTTCGCCCGCCAGACCGGCTTCGTCGACACCTCGATGAAGCGGATCGGCGACGTCATCGGCGGCACGCGCTTCGCAGGCACCGCCGTCGACATGCTCGGCACCGTCGCCGAAGGCCAGTTCGCCATGATCGGCCCGATCGCGCTCTTCCGCGCGAACACCGGCCTCGCCGGCATCGCCGTCCCCCAGCCCGGGTCCGACAAGCCCGTCATCCGCACCCTCGATGAGGACGGCAAGGACCCGACCGTCAGCACGCTGGTCGCGCAGGGCGAAGGCACGCTCCCGCTCGATCCGTCGCGCGGCGGCGCGCTCAAGGCGCTCGTCCAGAAGACGAACCTCGTCCACATCTTCATCAAAGGCGGCCCGATCATGTGGCCGATCCTGCTCGCGTCGATCCTCGCCCTCGGCGTGGTGATCGAGCGCATCTTCTTCCTGCTCAACGAGCAGCGGAAGCGCGACCGCAAGCTCGTCAACCGCTTCTTCGGCGAGGTCGAGGGCGGACGCCTCGACGAAGCCATCGCCATCTCGCACAAGACGAGCGACTGCATCGCGACCACCCTCGGCTACGCGCTCGAGAATCGCCAGGACTCGCTCGACGACGCGCTCGCCTACGCCCAGGCGCGCACGCTCAAGAAGTTCAAGCGCGGCATCGCCGTGCTCGACACCGTCATCACGCTGGCGCCGCTCCTCGGCCTCCTCGGCACGGTGACGGGCATGATGGGCTCGTTCGCCGTCATCGGCGGCGACCTCAGCTCGCCGGGTGCGATCACGGGCGGCATCGCCGAGGCGCTCATCGCCACCGCGGCGGGCCTCGGCATCGCCATCATGTGCCTCCTGCCGTTCAACTACCTGAACGCGAAGATCGAGGAGATCGAGAACGAGCTCGCCAGCGCCGCCTCGCAGCTGCGCCTGTCGGTCGAGCGCATCGAGCGCAAGAACAAGGCCTCGCATGCGGTCGAGACGAAGCCGGAACCCGTCGCCGCTGCGGCGGGGGGAGCCTGAGCCATGGCAGGCGCACCGTCGGGCGGCGGAGGCAAGCGCAAGAAGGCGCGCCTCGAGATCATCCCGCTCATCGACATCATCTTCTTCCTCCTCGCGACCTTCGTCATGGTGTCGCTGTCGATGACGAAGAACCAGGGCGTGCAGGTCGCGCTGCCGACCGCCTCGACGGGCGCGTCGCTGGGCGACCAGTCCGAGATGGACAAGACGGTCACGCTCAGCGTGAACGACAAGGGCGAGGTCTTCTTCAACAAGGAGAAGATCACCGCCGCGCAGCTCCCCATGAAGCTGCAGACCTACAAGGCGCAGGCGAAGGACCCGAAGTGCGTGATCAACGCCGACGCGGGCGCCGACTTCAAGCACGTGGTCGTGGTCCTCGACGAGGTCCGCAAGATCGGGATCGCCAAGGTCGGCATCAACACCGACAAGAAATGAGCCGCTGAAGGAATGAGCAAGGGCGTCGTACTCGGTCTCGTGGGCGCGGTCATCGTCCACATCCTGATCCTCCTCTTCGGCGGCATCTTCTTCATGCACGATGAGGAAGCGATCGACAAGACGCGCGAGGTCGAGCTCCTGAGCGAGACGGAGGGCGAGAAGAAGAAGGAAGAGGAAGAGAAGAAGCCCGAGGAGCAGGCCGAGGAGATCAAGGAGGAGGTCGAGGAGCTTCCCGACGCCTCCGAGGTCGTGCGCAGCCTCGAGCCGTCGCCCGTGAACGACGCGCCCGCGCTCGCCGAGGCGAGCCTGGCCGCGATCGAGCAGGCGCTGAACGGGCAGGGGTCCGGCGGCGGCGACTTCGGCGCCATGATGGACTTCAACTCGGGCGGCGTGATCGGCGGCAAGGGCACGGGCGGCCTCGGCGCCGAGAAGATCGAGGAGGCGTTCAGCCTGGCCGAGATCGACCAGGGCCCGCGCAAGGTCTACCACGTCGACCCGTCGTACCCGGGCGAGCTCCGCGGCAAGAAGGTCGAGGGAGCCGCCAGCGTGATCTTCATCGTCGACGCCGGAGGCAAGGTCACCAGCCCGCGCCTCGAGAAGTCGGCGCATCCGGCGTTCGCGAAGCCCGCGCTCGACGCCGTCAAGCAATGGAAGTTCGAGCCGGGCCTGAAGGGCGGCCAGCGCGTCGCGTGCCGCATGCGCGTGAGCATCCGCTTCCAGCCCCGCTGACGAGAGAAACGAGCAATCACCATGAACGCAGCAGCCATCATCCTCGCTATCTGCACCAGCCTCCTCTCCGCACCCGCGAAGCAGGACGAGGTCGCGGGCGCGACGCAGTTCGGCGCAGCCGACCTCGCCAAGATCTGGGCCGACCCGACCTTCCAGAAGCAGTTCGTGGGCGGCTACGGGGTGAACCCCGAGATCGAGCCGCGCGTCACCAAGGAAGAGGTCAACATCCTCGAGAAGGTGCGCCCGCTCATGGCGGAGAACCTGCCAGGCGCCGAGGAGGCGCTGCGCAAGGCGATGAAGCCCGACTGCTCGGCGATCCTCGACTACACGCTCGGCGGCATCCTCTTCCAGCAGGACAAGCTGATCGACGCGATGGTCTCGTTCCGCAAGGCGGTCGAGAAGTTCCCGTCCTTCCGCCGCGCGTACCGCAACATCGGCCTCATCAGCGTCCGCAACCAGGACTTCGAGGGCGCGATCGGCGCCTTCAACAAGATGATCGAGCTCGGCGGCGCCGATGCGTACTCGTACGGCCTGCTCGGCTTCTCGCACGCGAACCGCCAGGACTTCCAGCCCGCAGAGAGCGCGTACCGCAACGCGCTGCTCCTGCAGCCTGAGAACATCGAGTGGCGCCTCGGCCTCACCCGCTGCGTGTTCAAGCAGGGCAAGTTCGACGACGCCGCGGCGCTCCTCGACGTGCTCATCACGAACTATCCCGACAAGGCCGACTTCTGGCTGCTGCAGGCCCACACCTACCTCGGCATGAAGCAGCCCATGAAGGCGGCGATGAACCTCGAGGCGATGGACCAGCTCGGCAAGTCGACCGTCGACAGCCTGTTCACCCTCGGCGACATCTACCTGACCGAGTCGCTGCCGTCGCTCGCGTACGGCGCCTACGCGCGCGCCGTCGCCATCAAGCCCGAGCAGCCGGTGGCACGGGCGATGAAGTCGGCCGAGCAGCTCGCCTCGCGCGGCGGCGCAGCCGAGGCCCGCAAGCTCGTCGAGTCGATCCGCGCCGCGAAGGGCACCACGCTCGACGAGGCGGACACCCGCAAGATCCTCAAGCTCGACGCGCGCCTCGCGCTCGCGGCGAACGCCGGCGGCGCCGATGCCGCGGCGACCCTCGAGGAAGTCCTCAAGCTCGATCCGCTCGACGGCGAGGCGCTCATGCTGCTCGCCGGGCACTACGCGTCGAACGGGCAGCCCGACAAGGCGATGCTCTACTACGAGCGCGCCGCCGGCATCGAGCAGCACGCCGCCAACGCCCGCGTGCGCCACGCGCAGATCTTCGTCAGCCAGTCGCGCTATCCCGAGGCGATCCAGCTCCTGCGCCAGGCGCAGGAGATCAAGCCGCGCGAGGACGTGGCGCGCTACCTCGAGCAGATCGAGCGCATCTCGAAGGCCCGCCGCTAAGCGGACCACCACATGAAGCCCTTCCACGCCATCTGGTCCACCCCCGGCGTCGTGCTCATCGCGACGTCGACCGCCCTCGCCGCCTCCCAGGGCGGCGCGCTGCGCGGCGCGGTCATCGACCGCGAGTTCGGCACGCCCCTCGCGGGCGTCACCGTGACCATCGTGGAGAACGGCCTGCGCACGAACACCAATGAGCAGGGCATCTACAACTTCAGCGACCTCGCCCCGGGCAAGTACACGCTGAAGATCGAGAAGCCCGGCTTCGTGCGCCGCATCACCCAGGACGTGATCATCGAGGAAGGGCGCCTGACCGACATCGACGCCGACCTCGCCGGCGAGTTCGAGGACATGGACGAGGTCGTGGTGCAGGAGATCGAGCTCGCGGGCAGCGAGTCTGCGCTCCTCGAGCTGCGCCTCGAGAGCCCGCAGCTCCTCGACTCGATCGGCGCCGACATGATGGCGCGCGCGGGCGCGAGCGACGCAGCCGCAGCGCTCCAGCTCGTCTCGGGCGCCACCGTGCAGGACGGCAAGTACGCCGTCGTGCGCGGACTTCCCGACCGCTACGTGAGCGCGCAGCTCGATGGCGTGCGCCTCCCGACCGCCGACGCAGAGCGCCGCGCGGTGCAGCTCGACCAGTTCCCCTCGACCGTCATCCAGTCGGTGCAGGTGAGCAAGACCTTCACCCCTGACCAGCAGGGCGACGCGTCGGGCGGCGCCGTCAACGTCGACCTCCGCGACCTTCCCGAGACGACCTCGTTCCAGCTGCGCATGCAGGGCGGGTTCAACTCGCAGGTGCAGGGCGCGAAGAACTTCATCTCGTATCCCGGCGGCGGCGTCGGCGCGTGGGGCGACTTCCAGGGCGCCGGCATCCCCGACCTGCCGAACGGCACCACGTGGCCGAATCCCGTCGGCACCGATCCCTCCGACGTCCCTGGCCCCGACTACAAGTGGTCGGTCTCGGGCGGCGGCAAGTGGGACCTCGACGACGGCGTCAAGGTCGGCGCATTCGCGAGCATGTTCTACGAGCGCGAGAGCTCGTACTTCAAGAACGGCAAGGACGACTCGTGGTGGATCACGCCGAACGAGGGCGTGGTGCCGCAGTACTCGCAGGGCGCGCCGAGCCAGCTCCAGTTCCAGACGAATCTCCTCGACGTCGAGCAGGGCTCGCAGTCGGTGCAGTGGGGCGGACTCGTCGCCGCCGGCCTCGAGACCGAGCGCCATCGGTTCGGCGTCACGTATCTCTACACCGACCTCGCGACCAGCACGTCGACCCTTGCCACCAACACGCGCGGCAAGGAGTTCTTCTGCGGCCCCGACTACGACTGGAGCTCGCAGGGCCTGCCCAAGCTCCCGCCGTATGATCCGAACGATCCCGGCAGCGTCGCCAACAACGAGCTGCTGTTCGCGTCGCCGTACCAGCGCCTCGAGACGCTCGACTACACCGAGAACACCACCGAGTCGCTCATCTTCAAGGGCGAGCACAAGCTCGGCGAGGACGCGTCGTTCGGCGCCTTCGAGGCGCCCATCATCGACTGGACCCTCTCGTCGAGCGAGGCGAACTTCAACCAGCCCGACAAGACGCAGTTCGCCGCGATCTGGCTGCCGCCGTCGGACAGCATCGACCCGTCGCTGCCCGGCATCTGGCTGCCGTTCACGCCCGCCGAGAACATCAACCTCGGCTGGGTGCAGCACATCAAGCGCTCGATCAACGAGGAGAGCTCGCAGGTCTCCGCGAACATCAAGCTCCCGTTCACCAACGAGGACGACCGCGAGGGCTACGTGAAGGCGGGCGTGTTCGGCGACTCCGTCGACCGCATCTTCCGCCAGGAGACGTGGTCGAACCGCGCCTCCGACGGCAACAACTTCTACGTCGGCGGCTGGGACGATCCGTGGAGCGATCACTTCCCCGACGAGGACCACCCGATCTACGAGTCGACCTTCGACGTCGACTACAACGGCGAGCAGCGCATCGGCGCCATGTACCTCATGGGCGACATGCCGCTCGGCGAGAGCTGGAACCTGATCGGCGGCGTTCGACTCGAGTCGACCACGCTGAAGACGCAGGTGTTCGGCGAGGCCGACGCGACGTGGTTCCCGCCCGGCGCGCTGGTCCCCATCACCTTCGAGAACGACCCCGACGCCGCGAACGTGAACTTCTCCGAGGATCGCGCGCTGCCGTCGGTCTCGACGCAGTGGAAGATCGACGAGCAGTGGACGCTGCGCAGCGCGTTCGCGCAGACGCTCGCGCGCCAGACCTTCCGCGAGCTCACGCCCGTGCTCCAGCAGGAGTACCTCGGCGGCCCGATCTTCATCGGCAACCCCGAGCTCGAGATGAGCTCGCTCGACAACTACGACATCCGCCTCGACTACGTGCCGCACGAGGGCTGGCTGGTCTCGCTCTCGGGCTTCTACAAGAGCGTGGCCGACGCGATCGAGTACGCGCAGTTCGAGGCGCCGCAGGGCTTCGTCTACACGGCGCCGGTGAACTACCCCGATGGCGAGATGCTCGGCGTCGAGGCGGAGGTCCGCGTGCAGGCGAGGAACCTCGACGAGCGGCTCGAGGGCCTCTCCTTCGGCGTGAACGCGACCTACATCGCCTCCGAGGTGACGCTGCCCGCAAACGAGCAGGAGCTCTTCGAGGACATCGGCTTCCCGATCCGCTCGCGCGACATGACGCGCACGCCCGAGTACCTGCTGAACGCGAACGTCACCTATCAGTGGGAGGAGACGGGCACGCAGGCGTCGGTCTTCTACACGCTGACCGGCGACACGCTCATCACCGGCGCGGGCGTGAACACGGGCAACTTCGTGCCCGACGTCTACGCGCTGCCGTTCGGCACGCTGAACCTCACCGTGCAGCAGGAGGTCGGCGAGAACTTCCGCCTGTTCTTCCAGGCGAAGAACCTGCTGAACCCCGAGATACAGACGGTGTATCGCTCCGACTACCTGCCCGGCGACATCCTCAACACGTCGTACACGGCGGGCATCGACTTCGCGGTCGGCTTCACGTTCCAGCTTGAGTTCTAGCGCTCGCGGCTCTTGGCGGAAGGCCTGTCGGGAGCGCCGTCGCGATTTACTCGCGCGGCGCTCGTCCAAAGGGAGCCGCCGCAGCGGCGACCGCTCAATCATGAGTGCCCGCAGATGGAGGCGCAGCCGGAATCTGCGGAACCACGTGCGTCAGAAGTCGACTCCCGCGCAACCCGTTCCGCAGACTTCGCCTGCGGGCACTCATTGATTTTGGACATCGGGCGACACGGGCGACACGTCGTCCGACATCCGGAGGCCTCCTACCGGAGCTCATCATTCAGGACTCGACTACCCGCCCGGAGTCCGTTTGCAATGAGTGCCCGCAGATGGAGGCGCAGCCGGAATCTGCGGAACCACGTGCGTCAGGAGTCGACTCCCGCGCAACCCGTTCCGCAGACTTCGTCTGCGGGCACTCATTGCCTATCGACTCCGATGGATTGAAGTCGACTTCACTTCGGCCTTGATCGCTCACTTGTGTCCGATCGAGGCCGGCTCAGCCATCGCCGGTCGATTCGCGCGACAGACGACGAAATCACCATCAGCTGCCGTCGCGTGATCTCGGGACGATCGATGTTGATCGGATGGCGTGCACACGTAGCCTCGCGCCATGCCGCGTGAAGCACCGCCGCCGACGTACTTCGTGACCTTCTCATGCCACGGTCGCAATCACTGGCTCACATCGCCGATGGTTCGCGACCACGCGGCGTCATACTTCCGTGCGGCGACGGATGACGGCTCGATCGACCTCCACGCTTGGGTCGTGATGTCGAATCACGTGCACGTCCTCGCGACCGACGCACGTCGCACGGCCGGCGCATGGCTGTCGACATTCCGCAGGGAGTTCGCGCTGTCGGTGCGGAACACACTTCGTTGTGAACTACCCGCCGAGGCAAGATCGGGGCAATTCTGGCTTCGCGGCGGAGGGCATCGGCGGCTCATCTGGTCATGGCAGGAGTACTGGCAGAAGGTGCGTTACATCCACGCGAATCCAGCTCGCGCCGGGCTCTGTGAGTCTTCAACGGGGTGGCGATGGAGTTCAGCGATCGAGTACAGCGCGCAGCCACGAGCGGAAATGCCGCGGATCTCGGCGCCACCGGAAGGGTTGGTCGACTTGCTGTGGTGGCAGGGGACTCGGGATCCCTTTGGCGCGGATCGCCGCTGAGGGGAGTCCGGCAGGAGTCGACTGCGAGAGCCCAACAAGCACCAAAGGGAGCCGCCGCGGCGGCGACTGCTGGGGCACACGTGTCAGGAGCGCCGGCGCGATTCACTCGCGCGGCGCTCGTCCAGAGGGAGCCGCCGCAGCGGCGACCGCTCAATCATGAGTGCCCGCAGATGGAGGCGCAGCCGAAATCTGCGGAACCACTTGCGTGGGAGTCGACTTGCCGACTTTCAGATCGACCCCTGAAGCAACCCGTTCCGCAGACTTCGTCTGCGGGCACTCATTG
>JBEGLX010000031.1:0-39368 GCA_041183345.1 Planctomycetota bacterium | reverse complement strand
CTATCGGAATGCCGAAGGTGAAGACAGGTCGCTGGGCTCGTCCTGACGCTGAGGGACGAAAGCGTGGGGAGCAAACGGGATTAGATACCCCGGTAGTCCACGCCGTAAACAATGCGCACTGGGTCGGAGAGGTTTGACGCCTTTCTGGCCGAAGCAAAAGTGTTAAGTGCGCCGCCTGGGGAGTACGGTCGCAAGGCTAAAACTCAAAGGAATTGACGGGGGCTCACACAAGCGGTGGAGCATGTGGCTTAATTCGAAGCAACGCGAAGAACCTTATCCCAGGCTTGACATCCAGGTATTAGTCCTATGAAAGTAGGATGACAGTCGCAAGACCGGAACTTGGACAGGTGCTGCATGGCTGTCGTCAGCTCGTGCTGTGAAGTGTCGGGTTAAGTCCCTCAACGAGCGAAACCCCTATCGTTAGTTGCGAACAGGTAATGCTGCGGACTCTAGCGAGACTGCCGGTGTCAAACCGGAGGAAGGTGGGGATGACGTCAAGTCCTCATGGCCCTTATGCCTGGGGCTGCACACGTGCTACAATGGTGAATACAGAACGATGCAAGACCGCGAGGTGGAGCAAATCGCTTAAAGTTCACCCCAGTTCAGATAGGAGGCTGCAACCCGCCTCCTTGAAGTCGGAATCGCTAGTAATCGCGGATCAGCTACGCCGCGGTGAATATGTTCCTGAGCCTTGTACACACCGCCCGTCAAGTCATGGGAGCTGGCAGTGCCCGAAGCCGCGCAAATTCATGCGTGTCCACGGCAAGGCTGGTGACTGGGACTAAGTCGTAACAAGGTAGCCGTAGGGGAACCTGCGGCTGGATCACCTCCTTTCTAAGGGAATGTACTTAGACACGTCGCTCGGAGAAATCCGAGTCGTGAATCCGTCAAGACAACCTCGTTCCTCTCAGCGGGTAACCGCGAGGAATAGTCGCCTGGTGACAGGTGATGAAGGCATCCAACTGCTGCTTGATATACACCGGACGACCCCGTGCTTTGCACGGGGTCGTCTGCGTTTTGGCCCGTGCGGTTTGAGCGCCAGCAACCTGCGAGCAGCTGCGGCTTCGCACCGGGCCGCGAGCCGCGGCGCTCCCTGGCGAAACAGAACCTGATGGCGGGCGATCAGAATTGGAAGCGGCTCGATCACTCGAGCCAGCGGACGCACGCGATCCGCATCCTTGCCACCATCCAGGTGCTCGATCCAGTCGGCGAGCCAAGTCGATGCGTCCGGTGCCTGAGCCAGCCGTGGGCAGCTCGGCACGCTGCCCATCGAGCAACCTCGACTCGAAAAAAAGCACAGGTCGCTCTCGCGAGCGACCTGTGCTAAGCGGGACCGAAGTCCCAGTCTCGTTTCGGATGGGCTCTGCGCTTCGGCTGTCCGACCGTTGCGCGACCACTTTCCGATAGTTGTTGCTTCGCCGATGTCCAGTCGGTGAAGCGATCCCTGAGTCTGCCTTCCGATGTCCAGTCGGAGGCATCTGTCCTGTCACAGGGGAAGAGAACCTTTCCCCTGGCCTTCTGCGCAGACGAACGAAAAATATCAGTGAGAATCCAGTTGTTCCGCTTGCCGACGCAGGGAACGGAGCGGCAGCGCGCGGTGGGGTGAACGCCCCCTATAGGAACTCTTGCAATCTGACGAAATCAGGATATAGATATCCGAGATACAGGTCGCAGCCGGCCCCTGGCTCTGGTTGAACCTTCGGACAGCGGTCGGGCCTCAATCAAGAAACGCAGATCGTGATTTCCGTCACGAAGCCCGATCGGACAGCGAGGATCATGATGGCAACACAGATTGATTCGGTGTCAGCCCCGAACGCCGCGCATGGCGCCGGGCACCAGACTTCCCGCCCCCAGTCCGCAGGGAAGGGGGTGCTCGAACGCTTCAGCTACGACGACGCCGTCGTGCGCTGGTTCATGGGCGCCTCTGTCCTCTGGGGGATCGTCGGGATGCTCGTCGGCGTACTCGTCGCCCTGCAGCTCGCCGATCCGCGGTTCAACATGGGCCTTGAGTGGCTGAGCTTCGGGCGCCTGCGCCCGCTGCACACCAACGCGGTCATCTTCGCCTTCGCCGGCAACGCGATCTTCGCTGCCGTCTACTACTCGTCGCAGCGGCTCCTGAAGGCGCGCATGTTCAGCGACGTCCTGTCGCGGATCCACTTCTGGGGCTGGCAGGCGGTCATCGTCGCCGCCGCCATCACGCTGCCGCTCGGGTTCACCCAGGGCAAGGAGTACGCGGAGCTCGAGTGGCCGATCGACATCGCGGTCGTCTGCGTGTGGGTCGTCTTCGCCGTCAACTTCATCGGGACGCTGCTCCGCCGCCGCGAGCGCCACCTGTACGTCGCGATCTGGTTCTACATCGCCACGGTCATCGCGATCGCCGTCCTCTACATCTTCAACAACCTCGTGATGCCTGCGGACTGGTTCCGCTCGTACTCGATCTACGCGGGCTCGCAGGACGCGTTCATGCAGTGGTGGTACGGGCACAACGCCGTGGCCTTCTTCCTCACCACGCCGTTCCTCGGGCTCATGTACTACTTCCTCCCGAAGGCGGCGGAGCGGCCGGTGTTCTCGTACCGCCTCTCCATCGTGCACTTCTGGAGCCTGGTGTTCCTCTACATCTGGGCTGGTCCGCACCACCTGCACTACACGGCGCTTCCCGAGTGGGCATCGACCCTCGGCATGCTCTTCAGCGTCATGCTGTGGATGCCCTCGTGGGGCGGCATGCTGAACGGTCTCCTCACCCTCCGTGGCGCGTGGAATCGCGTGGCTCAGGATCCAGTGCTGAAGTTCTTCGTGGTCGGCATCACCTTCTACGGGATGTCGACCTTCGAGGGGCCGCTGCTCTCGGTGAAGAGCGTGAACGCGCTCAGCCACTACACCGACTGGACCATCGCGCACGTGCACGCGGGCGCGCTCGGCTGGGTCGGCTTCATGTGCTTCGGAATGTTCTACTGGCTCGCGCCGCGCATCCTGCAGACGCCGATCGCGAGGCCGTCGTGGGTCGGCCTCCACTTCTGGACGGCGACCATCGGCATCCTCCTCTACGTGGTCGCGATCTACTGGGCTGGCCTCACGCAGGGTCTCATGTGGCGCGCGTTCGACCAGGACGGCATGCTGCAGTACCCCGACTTCATCGAGACGGTGAACGTGCTCATACCGTTCTACTGGATCCGCGTCGTCGGCGGCTCGCTCTACCTCTTCGGCGCCATCCTGATGGGCGTCAACCTCGTCCTCACCTGGGCGAATCGGCCGAAGGCCTACGACGTACCCGTGTACGAGGCCGCGCGCCTGACCGCCGGCTACCAGGAGCCGCCCATCCCCGCATCCGACCTCCCGCCGGGATACGTGGTTGGCTTCGCGCGCAAGCTCGACGTCTTCTCGCAACTGCGCTGGCACCGCAAGTACGAGGGCCTTCCCATCGTCTTCACCATCCTCGTCGCCATCGGCGTGGTGGTGGCGAGCCTCGGCGAGATCGTGCCGCTCTTCGCCCGCAAGTCGGACATCGCTCGCATCGCCAGCGTCGAGCCGTACACCCCGCTCGAGCTCGTCGGACGCGACATCTACCTCTCCGAGGGCTGCATGAACTGCCACTCGCAGATGATTCGCCCGCTGCGCGCGGAGACCGAGCGCTTCGGCGAATACTCGAAGCCGGGCGAGTTCGTGTTCGACCACCCCTTCCTCTGGGGCTCGCGACGCATCGGTCCCGATCTCGCCCGCACGGGTCGGCGCCTTCCGAGCCCGCACTGGCATGTCCGCCACTTCAATCGCCCGACCGACACCAGCGAGGGCTCGATCATGCCGCCGTATCCGCACCTGCTCGAGCAGCCGCTCGACTTCAACCAGGCGACGGCGTCGGTGTCGGCGATGAAGGCGATCGGCGTGCCGTATGCCGAGCAGACCGTCGCGGGGGCCGCCGAGCTTGCCCGCAGGCAGGCGCTGGAGATCGAGGCAAAGGTCATCGCGGAGAACGGACCGAAGGGGATCGGCGATCGAAAGGTCGTCGCGCTCGTCGCCTACCTCATGCGCCTCGGCACCGATCTCGACAAGCCTGTCGTCCAGCCCGCGGGCGAGGCGACCGGCGTTGCGAGCGCGGCTGCGCCCTCGGCCGAGCAGGGAGGTGGGCAGTGAGCGCGCTCTTCACCGCGCTGCTCGGCATGTCGATGCCCGAGCTGTCCCTCATCTTCTTCATGACGCTCTTCGTCGTGCTGGTGCTGCGCCTGGTGTTCTCGCGCTCCGACCGCTGGCAGAAGGACGCACGCATTCCGCTCGACGAGCAGGGAAACGGAGGATCGAACAATGCCCGCCACTGATCACACCACCAACGAGCCGCGCATCCTCGACCACGATTGCGACGGCATCCGCGAGTACGACAACCCGATGCCGTTCTGGTGGACCGCCACCTTCTGGATCACCATGATCTTCGCGGTTCCGTACTTCGCCTTCTATCACCTCGGAGGCGTCGGCACGTCGCTCGGCGAGGGCTACGAGACCGAGGTCGGCGAGTTCTACGAGATGCAGGCGGCCAAGCTCGGCAACCTGAAGCCCGACGAGGCGACGATCCTTACGCTCTCCGAGGACAAGCAGAAGCTGCTCGCCGGGCAGAACATGTTCAAGGCCAACTGCGCCACCTGCCACGCGCCCGATGGCGGCGGCAAGACCGGCCCGAACCTGACCGACGACTTCTACATCAACGTCCGCAAGCCCGAGGACATCTTCCGCGTCGTGCGCGATGGCATCGAGGCGAAGGGCATGCCGAAGTGGGGCAAGCGCTTCAGCGAGGCGCAGCTCGTGCTCCTGACCTCCTACGTCACCAGCCTGCGCGGCACCTCGCCGGCGTCGCCTCTGCCGCCGCAGGGTGATCGCGTCGCGGGCTGGAGCGCCGCAGCGCCGGGAACGCATGCCTCGAACCTCGGGGTGGGGCAGTAGACGCGACGAGCGACTGACGCACGAACGGACGCCATGAGCCGAACCATTCAGCTTCCGATCCTTGAGCCGACCCGCGCCGTGCCCGCGCAGGCCGGTCCCTTCCTCAAGCCAGAGGGGCGCGTGCTCGCGACCCTCGAGGAGGATGGCCGTCGCCGATGGCTGCGCCCGAAGCCCTCGCCAGGCGGCTGGTGGCGCAAGCGCCTCATGGTCGCCTGGTTCCTCATCGCGCTCTACGCCGTCATCCCATGGATCAAGGTTGGGGACATGCCGATGGTGCTGCTCGACGTCGTCGAGCGCAAGTTCGTGTTCTTCGGGGCAGTCTTCCGTCCGACGGAGACGCTGCTCTTCGGCGTGATGTTCCTCGCCGTCTTCGTGACCGTCTTCCTGCTCACCGCGATCTTCGGGCGCGTGTGGTGCGGCTGGGCCTGCCCGCAGACGGTCTACATGGAGTTCGTCTATCGCCCGATCGAGCGGTTCTTCCTTGGCAGGGCGTACGCGAGTCCGCAGGCGGGCGCGTCGGCGTGGCGTCGGGCAGCGATGTATGCGGCGTACCTGGTCGTCTCGGCGCATCTCGCCAACACGCTGCTCGCGTGGTTCGTGGGCGCGGATCGCTTGACCGGCTGGATCTTCACGAGCACGCCGTTCGCGCATCCGGTCGCGTTCCTCGTGTTCGCGCTGGTGACGCTGGCGATGATGTTCGACTTCGCGTTCTTCCGCGAGCAGATGTGCTCGCTTGTCTGCCCGTATGGCAGGCTGCAGTCGGCGCTGCTCGACCGCGACTCCTTGATCGTCGGCTACGACCGCGGGCGGGGCGAGCCGCGGGGACGGAAGAAGGAGCATGCATGCGGCGGCGGCTGCGGATGCGACGGCAAGGGTGGTTGCGGCACGGGCTCCGGCTGCGATGGCGAGCACGCGCGCGCCGAGGAGCGCCGCGGCGACTGCGTCGATTGCAAGCTGTGCGTGACGACCTGTCCGGCGGGGATCGATATCCGCGATGGGCTGCAGCTCGAGTGCATTCACTGCACGCAATGCATCGATGCATGCGATGGCGTGATGACCAAGCTCGGGCGCCCGACGGGGCTGATCCGCTACTCGTCGCAGCGCGCGCTCGCAGGCGCCTCGCGGCAGGGCGTGCGCATGCGGCTCGTGGTCTATCCGATGCTGCTGGCCGTGCTCGTGGGCTCGTCTGCCTACATGCTGGCGACGCGCGCCGACGCGGCGATCGCGTTCCTGCGCATCCAGGGCGTGCCCTATCAGGTGAAGGCTGCGGGGACGCCCGCCGAGGCGGTCGAGAGCATCGTGCGCATGCGCATCGACAATCGAACGCGGAGCGCGAAGACCTATTCGGTGCGCGGCGGGGAGGGCGTCGAGCTCGTGCGAGCCGAGGAGGTCGAGGTCGCCGGTGACGCCAGCCGCGAGGTCGATGTCGTCGTGCGCAGCGCGCCGTCGGCATTCACGCGCGGTCGGCGCGAGGTCGAGCTGCGTGTGGCGGAGGAGGGCGGCCGCGACGGCGCATTCCGCATGTCGGTGCAGGCGCCCGTGATCGGACCGCTCGCGATTCCGCAGTTGAAGGGAGAAGCGCCATGAACCTGATCGCCAATCGCTGGATGTTCGTTCCCGTGCTGCTGCTCGGCATGACCGTGACCATCGCGACCGTGACCGTGCTCTCCGCGGTGGTCGGGCATCCGCTCGGCGCGGAGCCGAACTACGACGCGAAGGCTGCGGCTTGGAATGCGGAGCGCGAGCAGCGCGCCGTGAATGAACGGCTGCGCTGGGTGGTGACGCCTGAGATCGCATCCGATGGCGCGCACCGCAGCCTGACGCTGCGCATCGAGGACAAGCATGCGGCGCGCATCGATGCAACGCGCGTGGCCGTCGAGTGCATTCCCGTGCGGGCCGCCGAGGCGCGGAGGACGATCGAGCTCGCGCGGCGCGATGCCGGCGATTTCGCGGGATCGTTCGATTCGCCGATCGGCGGGCAGTGGGAGTTCCGCGTGACCGTCGAGCGGGGCGGCCTGCGCTACACCGATGATTTCCGACGATTCCTGTCGGGGGCGCGCGCGGAGGCGAGCAATGGTTGAGGTCGCCGCGCAGGCGCCTTCGCTCGATGCCGTGCTCGCGCTCGCGGGCACGGTGCTTGCGTCGAGTCTGCTCGGCAGCGCGCATTGCGCGGGCATGTGCGGGGGGCTCGCGCTTGCCGCCAGCGGACCGATCGGCGCCGTGGATGGCAGCCGCAGCATTCGGCAGGTCGGCTATCACGCTGGGCGGTTGGCGTCATATGCAGGCGTCGGTGCGATCGCCGGGCTGGTCGGCTCGGTCGTCGATGACGCGGGCACGCTCGTGGGCGTGCAGCAGGTCGCGGCGATCGTGGCTGGCTCGATGATCGCGCTCATGGGCGTGATGGCGATCGCGCGCGCGATCGGTTTGCGCGTTCCTGCCGCGGGCGTGCCGATGCCGATGGTGCGGGCGGCGCAGCGCGTGCATGCCGCGACGCTTCGGCTGCCGCCGACGTACCGAGGGCTCCCGATCGGGCTGGCGACGCCGCTTCTTCCATGCGGCTGGCTCTATGCATTCGCAGCGATCGCTGCGGCGAGCGCATCGATGCCCCTGGGTGCATTCGTCATGGCTGCATTCTGGCTTGGGACGGTTCCGGCCGTCGTCATCGCGTCGAACGGTGCGCGCATCGCGTTCGCGCGGCTTGGGCGCGCTGCGCCGGTCGTGGCGGGCATCGCCATGATCGCCGTCGGGCTGCACGCCGCAGTGGTGCGCGGAGGCGCCGCGGAGCGCGCGATGCACGAGGTCCGTGGCTCGCAGGTGCAGGGTGTTTCCGTCGTCGAGTTGTCGAATCGCGCCGAGGCGCAGGCGGGCGAGCTTCCGCCGTGCTGCCGCGAGGCGAAGCAGTGAGCGCGCGGCATGCACGCGAGATGGTGAGACGCATGAGCAAGACCCGAACCAGCCCTGAAGTCGATTCGAGCAACGAGCAGGCGTGCGCCCACTGCGGGCTGCCGGTTCCTGCGGTCGAGATGCGCGCAGGCGATCCGATCCAGTTCTGCTGCGGTGGGTGCCGTGCGGTGCACGGCGCGCTGCATGAATGCGGGCTCGAGCGCTACTACGACCTGCGCGACCGCGAGCGGGAGCTCGAGGCCAGCGCGGAGCCGGCGCTCGTCACCGGGCGTGGTTTCGAGCATCTCGATGATGCGCGGTTTCTCGCTGGACAGACATCGGTCGATGCGCAAGGCGTGCGGCGCGCGGAGCTCAGGATCGACGGGCTGCGCTGCGGCGCGTGCATCTGGCTGCTCGAGGCGATGCCGCGGATCGTGCGTGGCGTGATGGATGTGCGCGTCGACAGCGCGCGCGGCATCGCGCGCGTCGCGTGGGATGAGCATGTGATCCGGCTGTCCGCGGTCGCGCGGCGGTTTGATTCGCTCGGATACCAGCTGCAGCCCTTCGGCGATCCCGATGCGGTGAAGCGCGCGCGTGCCGCGAACCGCGCGTGGATCGTGCGCATGGGCGTCGCCGGCGCGATCGCGAGCAACGCGATGGCAGTCGCCTTCGCGCTCTACGGAGGCATCCTTGCCGAGATGGATCTTGCGTTCCGCCTGTTCTTCCAGTGGTGCTCCGTGGGCCTTGCCGTGCTCGCGGTCGCGTGGCCGGGGCGCATCTTCCTGACCAACGCCATCGCAGCGCTGCGGACGCGCACGCCGCACATGGATGTGCCCGTGGCCTTCGGGCTGGTCGCCGCGGTCAGCGCGGGCATCATCGCCACGGTGCAGGGCACGGGCTCGATCTACTGCGAGAGCGCGGCGATGCTCGTCTTCCTGCTCCTCGTCGGGCGCTACGTGCAGTACGGGCGGCAGCGTCGCGCACGCGAACAGGTCGAGCTCCTGCTTGCGATCGTCCCGGGCGTGGCGCGGAAAGTCGTGCGGGAGGGCAGCGCGGACGCCGCGCGGGAGCGCATCGTCGAGGTCGCGATGGATGCGCTCGAGCCTGGGGATGTCGTCGAGATCCCCGCGAACGAGGCGTGTCCTGCCGACGGACGGCTGCTCGCGGAGAGCGCGCACTTCGATCTCTCCCACCTGACCGGCGAGTCGCAGCCCGTGCGTGTCGAGCGCGGCGGGCCCGTCTATGCAGGCTCGCGCGTGCTCGAGTCGCCCGCGCGGCTCGAGGTCACGGTTGCCGGCGAGGAGACGCGCGCGGCGCGGCTGCTCGCGCTCGTGCGCGAGGCCGGTGAGCGGCGTGCGCCCATCGTGGAGCTCGCCGACCGGGTGTCCGCCTGGTTCCTGCCGACGATCTTCGTGCTTTCGTTGATCACGATCGCGTGGTGGTGGCCGACGCTGCCTGCCGATCAGGTGATGGCGCGCGCGGTCGCGATGCTGGTCGTGACCTGCCCATGCGCGCTTGGGCTGGCGACGCCGCTCGCGGTGGTCGCGGGCATCGGCAAGGGCGCGCGCAAGGGCGTGCTTGTGAAAGGCGGGGACGTGCTCGAACGTGCGTCGCGCGCGGGGACGCTGGTGCTTGACAAGACCGGCACCGTGACCGAGGGCCGTACGCGGGTCATCCGCTCGATCGGCGTGGAGTCGGCGCTTGCCGCGGCTGCCGCGCTTGAGATGCACAGCGCGCATCCCATCGCGCGCGCGGTGGTCGATGCGTTCGGCGGGCAAGCCGAGCACCTGAATCGAAAGGCCGCCGATGTGCGCGAGATCCCAGGTCTCGGCATCGAGGGTCGCGTCGGGAGGTCGCTCGTCCGCGTGGGCAGCATGCGCTTCATGCGCGAGCGCAGTGCGATCGTGAGCGACGAGATCCAGGCGTACGCAGCCGAGTGCAAGGTCGCTGGGCTCGCGCCGCTCTTCGTGGCGGTCGATGGACGCGTCGAGGGAGTCGCTGGGATCGGTGACCCGATTCGCCCCGATGCGCGTCGCACGATCGCGCGCCTGCAGCGCGCGGGCTGGCGGGTCGTGCTCGCATCGGGCGACGACCCCGTGGTCGCGTCAGGCGTCGCCAAGACGCTCGGGATCGAGGCGCGCGACGCGCATGGCGGGCTCTCGCCCGAGGAGAAGCTCGAGTTCGTGAAGCGCGCCGAGCTCGCGCGGCCGGTCGTCATGGTCGGTGACGGCGTGAACGACCTCGCAGCGCTTGCCGCCGCCGATGTCGGCGTCGCCGTCCGCAACGGCGCGCAGGCGTCGCACCATGTCGCCGATGTCTGCCTGGCGGCCCGCGGCCTGCGTCCGCTCGAGCGCTTCCTGTCGGGCGCGCACAGCACCATGCGGGCGATCAAGGTCAATCTCGCCGTGTCGGTCGCCTACAACGCGGGTGGGGCTGTCCTTGCTTTCCTAGGGCTCGTGAACCCGTTGGTCGCGGCGATCCTGATGCCCCTGAGCGGGCTGACGGTCCTCGCCATCGCGCTCAAGATGCCGTCGTTCGAACTCCCCGATGCCGAGAAGGAGGTCCGCTGATGGAACTCGTCTATGTCGCGCTCCCCGTCGCGCTTCTCGTGGGCGGGGCTGCCCTTGCGGCGTTCATCTGGGCCGCGAAGGACGACCAGTTCGAGGATCTCGATACGCCGCCCAAGCGGGCGATCTTCGATGATGTCGCGTTGAAGGACCGCCCGAAGCAGGGCGGCGGAAGCTGAAAGAATCCGGCGAAGTGGGTGTTCGCCTTGAAGACGACCGCGCCTGCTCCACGGGGGCGGGTGTCGCCGTACCATCCGCCCCGTCTCCCCCAAGAACCGAACCAGGGAGGTTCCAGTGACCACCGCCATGACCGCTTTCCCGCAGCAGCACGCAGGCACGCCCGTCGGAACCCCCGACATCGACAACCTCGCCATCAACACGATCCGCACGCTGGCGATGGACGCCGTGCAGGCGGCGGATTCGGGCCATCCCGGCACGCCGATGGCGCTCGCGCCCGTCGCGTACGCGCTGTGGCAGGATGTGCTGCGCTACGACCCCGCGAATCCGCATTGGGCGAACCGCGACCGCTTCGTGCTGTCGAACGGGCACTCGTCGATGCTGCTCTACTCGCTGATCCACCTCGCGGGCGTGCAGCGCGTCGACCATCACGGTCACCTCACGGGTGCGCCGTCGCTGACGGTCGACGAGCTCAAGCGCTTCCGCCAGCTCGGCTCGCTGACGCCGGGCCACCCCGAGTCGCACATGACGACGGGCGTCGAGACCACCACGGGTCCGCTCGGTCAGGGCCTCGCGACGAGCGTGGGCATGGCGATCGCATCGCAATGGCTCGCGGCGCGCTACAACCGCCCGGGCTATCCGCTCTTCGACTTCCGCGCGTGGGCGATCTGCGGCGACGGCTGCCTGATGGAGGGCATTTCCGCAGAGGCTGCGTCGCTCGCGGGGCACCTTGGGCTCTCGAACCTGTGCTGGATCTACGACAACAACCAGATCACGATCGAAGGCAAGACCAGCCTCGCGTACTCGGATGACGTCGCCGCGCGCTTCAGCGGCTACGGCTGGAACGTGATCCGTGTGGGCGACGCGAATGACCTCAAGCAGCTCGTGCGCGCGTACGAGACCGCGAAGCGCTCGACCGACCGCCCGACGATGATCATCGTCGACAGCCACATCGGCTACGGATCGCCCAAGAAGCAGGACACCGCGAGCGCGCACGGCGAGCCGCTGGGCGAGGAGGAGATCAAGGCGACGAAGCGCGGCTACGGCTGGCCCGAGGACGCGAAGTTCCTCGTGCCGGACGGCGTGCGCGAGCGCTTCGGCGAGAAGCTCGGCGCGCGCGGCGCTGCCGCGACCGCGGAGTGGAACGCGCGCTTCGAGGCGTACGCGAAGGCGTATCCCTGGCTCGCCGAGGAAGTGCGCACGATGCTTGCGCGCGGGCTGCCCGAAGGCTGGGACAAGGATCTCAAGGCGTTCCCCGCCGATCCGAAGGGGAACGCGACCCGCAATACCTCGGGGCAGGTGCTCAACCAGATCGCGAAGAACGTGCCGTGGATGATCGGCGGCTCCGCCGACCTGGCGCCGAGCACGAAGACGCTGCTCACCTTCGACGGCGCCGGCAGCTTCCAGAAGGAAGCGCGCGGCGGCCGCAACCTGCACTTCGGCATCCGCGAGCACGCGATGGCCGCGGTGTGCAACGGCCTCGCGCTCAGCGGGCTGCGTCCGTACGGCGCGGGGTTCCTCATCTTCAGCGACTACGCGCGTGGCGGCATCCGGCTCGGCTCGATCATGGAGCTGCCGGTCACCCACATCTTCACGCACGACTCGATCTATGTCGGCGAGGACGGCCCGACGCACCAGCCGATCGAGCAGCTGGTCGGCCTGCGGTCGGTCCCGGGCATGTTCGTCTACCGCCCGTGCGACGCGAACGAGGTGATCGCGTGCTGGCGCAACGTGATGAACGCGACGCATCACCCGAGCGTCATGGCGCTCACGCGGCAGAACCTGCCGACGCTCGATCGCACGAAGTTCGCGTCCGCCGAGGGCTGCGCCCGCGGCGCCTACGTGCTGAGCGATGCCGATGGCGGCGCACCCGACGTGATCCTGATCGGCTCTGGCAGCGAGGTGCATCTGTGCCTCGGCGCGCAGGAGATCCTTGCGAAGGACGGCATCCGTGCGCGCGTCGTCTCGATGCCGTGCACGGCGCTCTTCGACAGGCAGGACGACGGATACCGCAACAGCGTGCTGCCGACGGCGGTGCGCGCGCGCGTGACCTGCGAGGCGTCGGCCACCTGGGGCTGGGAGCGCTACGCGGGTCTCGACGGCGAGTGCGTGGGCATGACCAGCTTCGGCGCGAGCGCGCCTGCGAAGGATGTGGCGAAGCACTTCGGCTTCACGCCTGAGCGCGTGGCTGCTGCGGCGCGGACGTCGCTTGCGCGCGTGCGCGGCAGCGCGGGAGGTGCGCAGTGAAGGTCGGCGTCGCCAGCGATCATGCGGGATTCACGCTGAAGGAGGCGATGAAGAAGGAGATCGAGGCGGCTGGCCATGCGGTGGTCGATCTCGGCACCTACAGCGCCGACAGCGTCGACTACCCCGATTTCGCCGAGAAGCTCGGGCTTGCCGTCGTGAAGGGCGAGGTCGAGCGCGGCGTCCTCTTCTGCGGATCGGGGATCGGTGCGAGCGTCGCCGCGAACAAGATTCCCGGCGTGCGGGCGGGCAACTGCAGCGACACCTACTCGGCGCATCAGGGCGTCGAGCATGACGCGATGAACATCCTCGTGCTCGGCGGCCGCACGGTCGGTCCCGCGGTCGCGAGCGAGATGGTGCGCGCGTACCTCGCCGCCGAGTACACGCACGAGGCGCGGCACGAGAAGCGGCTCGCGAAGGTGCTGGCCATCGAGGCGCGCTACTCGGGCCAGTCCGGCGCTGTCGCGCGCTAAGCTGGTCGCCGCTCGCATTTGCGCGAGAGGGGCCCGCGGGATCGTGCGGATGCTGACGCGTACGCCTGGATTCGGACCCTGACCGCGGCGGTCGTGATGGGTGCATACTTCCTGCACGGAGTCTCGATCCCACGCGAGCGGTATGAGCCCATGAGAATCCCATTCAAGCTGCTCTTCTTGCTCGCCTCGATCGTGGTGATCCACGCGCTCTTGGCAGCCGTGGCGAGGCATTGGTTGTGCTGCTCGTGCGCGGTCTGGACGCAGCGGGGCTGGTGGGCGCTCGCGCTTGTCGCTGCGATCGTCGCGGCGCTCGGCGTCCGCGCAGGGTCTCGTTCGCGCCCGATTGGGCAAAGCTCGAGAAGGCGGCAGCGCAGTGGACTGAGAATCCGCTGCAGATCATCACCTGATTCCGAGGCATCACTCTGGGTCTTCGTGGTGCAGGGACGGAATGTTTAGGTGAGCCAGCTCTCGAAGTTCGCGAGGGGCATCAAGCCAGCGGAGCCTCCGGCGTGGCGAGGGTCCATGTTGATGACCGACGACATCGTGAAGAATGAGTGGGGTGCGTCTCTCTACCTCGCCTCTCTTGAGCTCGAGGTTGCCGCGCAGCTCGCACTCATGCGCCACCGCCAGGAAGGTACGCGGGCGTCATCGATCTTTGGTGAACGTCGGAACACAATGCGTGCTGGCGCAATGTGATGGATGTGACAAATCACTTGAGCTTGATCGCGATCACACGGCACACCCTTTGGCGGCTCGACCGCATGAGGTGTGCCTCCGCCGATCGATGCGCAAGGTGCGTATACGGTGAGCGAGTGCAAGGGCGATGCGCTCGATGCAACCTATACGGCTCGAGTAGCGAGGACCACGACTGCCTCGGCACGCTCGAAATCTATGCGAAGGACGGGATGCACGCACACGTCATTTCGATGCTGTATAACGTGCTCTATGCTAGGCAGGACGGGATTCATCGCTGCCTCCTCTTGCCGACAAGCGCGTGCGCACGCAACTTCAGCTACACGTGCCTCGGTACATCAGGGCGTAAAACACTATGCGTTAACATCCCCACACTGGGTGGCTGCGCGAGCGATCCTGCGGCCTCAAGCGAGATGGTGCGCGCAAGCCTCGCCGCTGAGTGCACACACAAGGCGCGGCATGAGAAGCGGCTTGCGAAGATCAGAGCGATCGAGGCACGGTACCGAAAGTACCTGAGAATTCAGGGCAAATGCTTGGCGACTCGGATATCAACCTGTCCAAGCAATGCAATAGCTCCCGCGGTGCATCAGGTACGAAGTGAGGAGGTTCGATGTTGCGACGGGAGAGATCTTGATCTGGGTCTTGTACATCGTTCGCCAGCTGAGCGGCTGCTGCCGCGAGGATCAATCCAGCCCAGAGTCGGATCTTGATTCCTCGGCCAGGAAGCTTCGGGCCTACGGTCGGTCGTATGCGCACATCGCCGAACTTGTTCAATGGAAAGTAACGATTAACCACTTCGCACATGGCATCGCAGAGCTGATCGGGCCCGCCTGGCCCGCTGGTCCCTGCGACCCAATTGCGTTGAAGAGTCACGCCACAGGGCGCTAGGCGCTGAAGCGTCGAGCAACCATCTCGGAGGAACGCGACCGCAGACTCGATTTCAACAGCATCTGCGAAACGGGCTTCCCGAAGTAGTTCCTTTGCGGCAGTTTCAAAGGTTATGCAGTCTGTTTCTTGGCCGGATCGACCCTCTCCGACGTAGAGCCGAGCACTCCACATAACCCGAGCCCCGTGTTGACCATTCGAGTCGCCCAGTAAAGAACTACCTCTGTTATCGAATTCGACGCGGCAGCCTCTGATCTCCTTTCCCGGGATCATTCGGGCGAACCGACGGTTCTTTGCATGCTTGTGGACACGCGGGGTCGAAATCTGGATCGCGGTGGTTGAGACAGACGCGATCGGAAGGAGATGGAGGCGAGGCTCGCTAACCAAAGCTCCGAGCTGCCGTCCAATCTCCCGCGCGATTGCATACGCCAGCTTGGGAGGAACGGCATCGCCGACCTGTCGATACTGCGCAGACGCGGAACGGCCGTAGAACTGATACGAGATGGGGAAGCTCTGTATACATGCACATTCACGAATGGTGGGGCGACGAAAGCGCCCTCGACCCGAATCGAGAACCAGCGTTTCGCGTCCTAGCTGGGTGGCGACCACGGTCCGAGCAGGCCGATCTGTTCGATCCGGAAAATCCATCCGCCCCATGTAAGGATGTTCAGTCTTTACGCGACGAATTCTCTGGCATTCAGCGTCCCCGAGAGTGGTGTCTCCGAAATGACCACTCAGATAGCGGGCGGGCATTGAGTATCCGTAGACAGGATCCGTCACCAGCGCGCCGAAGTTAATGTCTGCGAGCGGGTCTGGAAGACACCGCAGTACATGGCCGAGTGTCAGGAACTCGTCATCGAGATTCGCGAAGAGAGGGACCCTATCGGCTGGATCTTGATGTGTTGGGAGTGGGACTGGAAAGCTACCCATCAAGAACCGACGCCGCGCTTGAGGTACTCCGTACTCTGCGGCATTGAACTCATGTCTGGTGGGTACATGGAGTGTTCCGATAGAGTTCACACCGATCCATCTGAGTGGAATCTCCTCAGGAAGGTGCATCACAATGCGTGGAACATTCTCCATGATCCAGTAGCGGGGCTTTACTTCGTGCACTAGCCGGAGAAACGTCTGAACTAGCTGAAGTCCGTCCAGCACATTTGCGCGGTTTCCCTTGGAACTCGAAAAGTTCACGCACGGCGGACCTCCAACGAGCATGTCGCAGGGGGGCAAGTCCGACGCCGAAATCGAGAGGGCGTCACGACACTCGTAGCGAGCTCCAGGATGGTTGGCATGGAATGTCTCGGTCGCAGAGCGCTCGTAATCCAGCCCGTAGACAATGTCGAAACCGGCCAAGCGGAGCCCTTCGGAGATTCCGCCTGGTCCACAGAAAATGTCGCAAACGCGGAGCATCAAAGACCTCCGAAGGAGTATAGCGCAACCCGATTTGGGATATGAGGCGACCTAGGCTCTACTCATGAGATGAGGTCACGATCGGTGTTCTCCGCGCGACATCGCTTGCTATGTGCGCGCCTGATTGCCGCGAGAAAGGCAAGCGGCCTGACGCAAGTGGATGTTGCGCTGCGATTACGCCGACACCAGTCGTTTGTGTCTAAGTACGAGTCAGGCGAGCGGCGGCTTGATGTTTTTGAACTGCTAGATCTTCTCGAGGTGCTACAGATAGACGCTGTAGAGTTTGTCCGCGCACTACACGCAAAGCCCGCACGGGGACTGTCGTGAAACTGGTGCATACAGAGACACTTATCGCCAAGGGCGATTTTTGTCAGACTCGGGAATGGAGTTTCACCTTGCAGGAACTCCACACAGCCATCGGTTCGGTCGTTTGGCCACCCGGCACCAGTAGCTTCACGATCCATCCCGAGTCTGGGAAGAAGCGGGGCGAAGGCAATGGAGTCAGGCCGATTAGAGACTCGTTTGTAGCTCAGCTTGAAAGGGACGCGGCGTGGAACCTAGAGCAGCCCGTGACGATGCCACGCGTCTTCAATCCCGGCGATATCGATGCGATCAAGCGAACCGACATCGGATGGATCGCGGTCGAATGGGAGACGGGTAACGTCGCATCAAGTCACCGATCGCTGAACAAGCTTGCTTTGCTACTCCAGCGAGAGTTTGTTCGTGCAGGCGTTCTCGTAGTGCCGAGCAAGCGCCTCGCGGCGTTCTTGACGGATCGGATCGGAAACTTTGAAGAGCTTCGCCCTTACTTTAGCCTATGGTCGAGCGTTCCGATTAGCCAAGGTTTCTTGGGAATCATGGTGGTCGAGCATGACGCTGAGTCGCGAACTGTGCCTCGAATACGGAAGGGCACCGATGGACGTGCGATTCAGTGAACACGAGTTGATTGGACGGTGCAGAAACTACAACGGGCGAGCCTTGCGGCTCGCCCGTTGCATTGTGGTTGCTGAATGCGCTTACTTGCCAGCGGGCTTGGCGCCCGGCGCGGCCGGAGCGACAGGCGCCTCGGGTGCGCCCATGATCTCGATGAGCTCGACGTCGAAGATGAGCGTGGCCTTCGGCGGGATCGGGCCGCGACCGCGCTCGCCGTAGCCGAGCGCGTAGGGGATGACGAGCTTGCGCTTGCCGCCGACCTTCATGCTGCCGACGCCTTCGGTCCAGCCGGGGATGACTCCGCCGAGCGAGAACTGCGCGGGCTGACCGCGGTCGACGCTCGAGTCGAACTTGTTTCCATCGGTGAAGTAGCCGGTGTAGTGCACCTTCACCATCGCCTGCGGGCCACTCGGCATCGCGCCCGTGCCCTCGACGAGGTCGATGTACTGGAGACCGCTCGGGGTGCTGGTGAGATCGCCCTTGAACGGCATGCCAGGGAAGCGCGGCTTCTCGGTGTCGCTGACGATCGAGCCGTCGTTGGCGTTCACGACGACTTCAAAGGCCTTGCCGCTGCCGTAGACCATGACCTTCGCGACGGCCGGCTCTGCGGTGAAGTCGAAGTTGGCGGAGCGCACGACGCCCTGGTGCTTCTTGTTCGCGATGTCCATCGCCGACTGGATCGTGAGCAGCGGGGCGCTCACCGCGCCGGTGGCGGCGTTCACGATGACCTTGCGGGCGATTCCGCCGGCGCCGACGGTGATCTCGTAGCGCAACTCGCCGGCGAGGATCGCGCGGGCATCGATGGCGGTTCCGTTCGCGGCCTTCTCAGCCGATGCAACAGCCTGTCCGAGCGAGACCTTCGCCGCGGAGAGCGACTGCTCGACCTCGGCGGGGTCGGGTGGGATCGAGGTGAAGTCGTTCTCGGGTGCGGTCATGCTCATGGTGAGGCCGAAGAGTGCGGCGAGGATGCTGAGGCTGGTCATGGGTTGCTCCGTAAGGAAGGGCAGAATGCTAGCATGAGGTGACACGGTTCCCATCGAGGTACTTCCATGGCTCCAAGACTCCTGACCCGAACGTTCCTGGCCTCGTCCGTCTGCCTCGCCGCGCTGCTGGCTGGCTGTGAGCAGGAGCCGATCGATGAGCCTCGCGGCGGCGGCTATGTCGATCCGCAGGCGTCGAAGAAGTCGACTGATGGCTCCACGGATGGCTCCACGCAGCCCGAACCTGAGGCGAAGTCCTACCTCGGCAAGGCCAAGCAGGCCGCCGAGCGCGTGATCAATGAGGACGTCGCCGAGTACAACAAGAAGGTCGAGCAGGCTGCGGACGACGTATTCAAGAAGCCGTAAAGCGAGCGCGCAATTGAACTTAAGACGGGCTTCGGTCGGCCGAAGCCCGTGTGTTTTTGCGCGATCCCCGCGCGGGCTGAATCCGAGTCGGAGGGGCGAGCGATTCGCACGGGTACCGATGATCGCCCCGCAGCACTCCTTGCACCTCTCCCACTCGGACCTCGACTTTGAAGAGGCGGAAGGGATCGCCCGCCCGGAGGTCGACCACGCGCGGATCGCCCGTGCTGTGCGCGAGATCCTGATCGCCGTCGGCGAGAACCCCGACCGCGACGGGCTCCTCGACACCCCGAAGCGCGTCGCCAAGGCCTACGGCGAGATGTTCAGCGGGCTCCGCCAGGACGCCAGCGACCACCTCGCCCGCACGTTCGAGCAGGTCTCGGGCGAGCTCATCACCGTCACCAACATCAATTTCTTCTCGGTGTGCGAGCACCACCTCCTGCCCTTCCATGGCCAGGCGCACGTCGCCTACCTGCCGGGCAGCGGGCGGGTGGTCGGGCTCTCCAAGCTCGCGCGCACCGTCGAGGTGTTCGCGCGCCGGCCGCAGCTGCAGGAGCGGCTGACCGACCAGATCGCCGACGCGCTCGTCGAGAACCTCGACGCCTCTGGCGTCGTGGTCATGGTCGAGGGCGAGCACATGTGCATGAAGATGCGCGGCGTGAAGTCGCACGATGCGCGCATGACCACCTTCGCCCGCAGGGGCGTCTATCGCAACGATGAAGGCCGCGGAAACGCAGCCGTGCAGCTGGTGCGCGACCTCGCGCACCGCGCGCGCGCGTGATCTCGCGGCGAAAGGTTGACACCTACCGGGAAGGCGCCCTGTGCAAGCAGGGCGCTTTCCTTTTTGCGACGCAGTGGTGCGCTCAGCCGAGCCGGTCTGGATTCAGGCCCTTCAGGTCCTCGACCACGAACAGGCCGTCCTTGCGGATGACCTCGCCGTCGAAGCTTATCGTTCCGCCGCCGAACTCCGGACGCTGGATGCACACGAGGTCCCAGTGGATCTCGCTGCGGTTGTGGTTCTCGGTGGTCTCGTAGCAGCGGCCGGGCGTGAAGTGGAATGATCCCGCGATCTTCTCGTCGAACAGGATGTCCTTCATCGCGTGGGTGATGTACGGATTGAAGCCGATGGCGAATTCGCCGATGTAGCGCGCGCCTTCGTCGGTGTCGAGGATCTCGTTGAGCTTCTTCGAGTCGCCCTGGCAGGTCGCCTCGACGATCTTGCCGTTCTTGAAGACGAAGCGGATGTTCTCGAAGCTCTGACCGTTGTAGACGGTGGGCGTGTTGTACTGGAGCACGCCGTTGACGCTGTCGCGCACCGGCGCCGTGAAGCACTCGCCATCGGGGATGTTCATGTCGCCGCAGCAGGGGATGACGCCGATGCCCTTGATCGAGAAGGAGAGGTCGGTGTCGCCCGGACCCTTGATGTGCACCTTGTCGGTGCGCTGCATGCGCGCCTGAAGCGGCTTGCACGCCGCGTCCATCTTCGCGTAGTCGACGCAGCAGACGCGGAAGTAGAACTCCTCGAACTCCTCGGTGGGCTTGCCCGCGAGCTGCGCCATCGACGGGCTCGGCCAGCGCAGCACGCACCACTTGGTGTGGTTCACGCGCTGCTCGAAGTGGACTGGCTTCGAGTAGGTGCGCGCGGCGAGCTTCATCTGGTCGCCGGGCACGATCGACTGCTCGCTCACGTTGTGGCCGCCGCGCAGGCCGATGTACGCGTGCATCGACTTCATGCGGTGGAGGTCGTTGTCGGCCCACATCGCGAGGCCCTTCTCCTCGTTGCGGTAGAGCTCGGAGATGATGCGCGCCGAGCGCTCGGCGACGTGCGGGTGCGCGCCCGCGGCGCGGGCCGCGCGCATGAGCGCGATCGTCATCTCGACGGGGATGTCGAAGGACTCGATGAGGACGTGCTCGTCCTTCTTGAGCTTGGTCGAATGGCGGACGAGGAGATCGGCGAGCTTCTGGTAGCGCGGGTCCATCTGTTTCTCCGGTGAGGCGGCGAGTTTAGTGGAGAAGCGCGCGCACCGCAGCGACGGTGACGTCGCGCACGGTCGGCACGATGAGGTCGGCGTCGCGCTGGCGCTCGGGCGTGTGCCCCTTCGAGGTGATGGCGATGCACTTCATGCCCGCCGCCTTCGCTGCCGTGATTCCTGCGGGCGCGTCCTCGAAGACCACGCAGCGCGCGGGCTCGACGCCGACCTTCGACGCTGCGAGGAGGAAGCACTCGGGATCGGGCTTCGAGCGCTTCACGTCGCGGCCGGTGACCACGGCGTCGAACGCGCCGACGAGCTCGAGCCCGTCGATCGCGCGCTGGACGTTTAGCGGCGGGCCCGACGAGCCGACGGCGGTGCGGAAGCCCGCAGCGCGAAGGCTCGCGACGAGCTCGCGCGCGCCCTCCATGATCGGGAAGCGCGCTGCGACGATCTCGCGGTATGACGCTTCCTTCTCGTGGTCGAGCGCAGTGATCTCGTCGTGGGTGAGGTCGCCCTTGCCGGCGCGGCGCCAGCACTCGCGCAGCAGGTCCTCGTTGCGGCGGCCGAAGTGCGCGTAGTAGTCGTCGACGGTGACGGCGACGCCATGGCGCGCGCTGATGAGGCGCCACGCCTCGAAGTGGGCGTCGTAGCTGTCGACGAGCGTGCCGTCGAGATCGAAGATGGCGGCGAAGGTCAGTGCGGACATAACGGTTGGAATGCGCCGTCAGGCGCTTGCTGCGGCGGCGATGGCCGCCCCCGCGCGATCGATGTCGCTCGACGACACGTCAAGGTGCGTCACCATGCGCACGCGGTTCGGGCCCATGCCGATCGCGGCGACGCCGTGCTTCGCCAGCCGCGCGCAGAAGTCCTGCGCGCTGCCGAGGCGCGCATCGAGCGTGAAGAAGACCATGTTCGTGGGCACCGTGTCGGGCGTTCCCTCGAGCGTGAGGCCGGGCGTCTTCGCGATCAGCGCCGCGAGCCGCCGCGCGTTGGCGTGGTCGTCGGCGAGGCGCGTGACATGATGGTCGAGCGCGTGGATCGCGGCCGCGGCGAGAAGACCCGACTGCCGCATGGCGCCGCCGAACATCTTGCGGAAGCGCCGCGCGCGGGCGATGAACGCCGCGGGACCGACGAGCGCGCTCCCGACGGGCGCGCCGAGCCCCTTCGAGAAGCACACCGAGACCGTGTGCGCGTGCTGCGTGTACGCGGTGGGCGCCACGCCGAGCGCGACGCAGGCGTTCATGAGCCGCGCGCCGTCGATGTGCACATGCAGCCCGCAGTCGCGGCCCGCCGCAGCGACCGCCTCGAACTGCGCGAGCGGCCACACCGTGCCGCCGCCCTTGTTGTGCGTGTTCTCGATCACGAGCATGCGCGAGACGGGGTTGTGCTGGTCGCGGTTGCGGATCGCGGCGCGCACCTGCGCTGCGTCGAAGAGCCCGCGCGGACCGTCGAGCGGGCAGATCATGCAGCCCGAGAGGGCGGCGGGGGCGCCGGTCTCGTAGTGGATGATGTGGCTGTCCTTGTGGGCGATGATCTCGTCGCCCGGCTCGCAGGCGGAGCGGATCGCGAGCTGGTTCGCCATCGTCCCCGAGGGGGTGAACACGGCGGCTTCCTTCCCCAGCAGCGCCGCGACCTTGGCCTCGAGCGCCTGGACGGTGGGCTCGTCGCCGAGGACATCGTCGCCAAGTGGCGCAGCCATCATGGCCTCGCGCATGGCGGGGGTGGGGCGGGTGACGGTGTCGCTGCGGAGGTCGATCATGGTGTGGTTGGGGAAAGGGACCGATGGTACGGGCAGGGCGAAAGAGCCGCGGGGCGCCGTGCTTCTCCGAATGGCGGCTCACCGCTCTGGCTCGCCGCCGCTGCAAGAGTGTGTCCGAGAATGCCGATAGACCGCCCGTGACGCCGCTGCTCGCACCCGCCCTTCTTGCGCTTGCGCTCGCCGAGCCACCGACCGAGGCGGGCGTGACGCCGCGTCGCCTGATCGCGCGCTTCAACTTCGAGGAAAGCGCGGAGTTCAATCCCGGCGTCCCGATCGACTTCTACCGCGTGACCAGCGAGCGGGGGGCGCGCGACAACGCCGCCGAACCGCAGGGTGGTCGCGACGATCGCGCGTTCGCCCTCGGCTATCCGCCCTTCGGCACGGTGACCACGGGTGAGGGCGTCGGTCGCCCGAACGCGCAGGGGCTCAAGGGCTACGCCGTGTGCTTCAACCTCGACGGCGCGTCGATGGTGCTCGGCCGCGACATCCCGCTCGACGGGATCTCCCCCGGCGCCGAGCTGCTTCTGCGCGCGTGGGCGCATACGGAGGGGCTGCGGCACGCCGCCGTGCGCGTCAGCGCGCGCTACTTCGATGGACAGGGGCGCGCGATCGCCGGCATCCATGCGTCGGAGGTGATCCGTTCCGAGGCCGACTGGCGCATGCTCGAGGTCAAGCCACCGGCGACGCCGCCCGAGGCGAAGCTGCTGCAGCTCTGGCTCGAGGTCGTGCAGCCGTCGCTGCAGGCGCGCGCGGAGGACAACCGCTTCGAGGTCGCGAAGAGCGACGTGCGCGGACGTGCGTACTTCGACGACATCGAGATCTGGCAGATGCCGAGCGTGGTCTTCGAGCCCGAGGTGCTTGGCATGGTCGCGCCTGGCGCGCGCGCGCGGCTGCGGCTGCGCTGCGACGATCCGCTGGTGAAGTCTGCCGAGTCGCACGTGCGCGTGCGCGACGCGGGCGGCGGCACCGTCTTCGAGCAGAAGCTCACGCTGCCCGTCGACAAGGACACGATGCTCGCGCTGCCGAGCCTGCCAACGGGCTGGTACGAGGCCGAGGCGCATTTCACCCACGGAAACAGCGAGATCGCTCGGCGCATTGCCCGCGTGACGGTGCTTCCCGATGATCCGTTCGAGCCCGACCAGCCGCCGCGCTTCGGCGCGTCGCTCGGATCGCTTGCGATGCGGGTCGAGCCTGCGGTCGAGCTTGCGCGCAGCGCATTCGTGGTGCTGCCGGTGTGGAGCGAGTCGACGGATCTCGGCGAGTCCTCCGCGGACATCGAGCTGCTGCGCCCGGTCGTCGGCAAGTTGCTCGACAAGCGCGTGGAGCCGATGTTCCGCCTCCAGGCGATTCCGTCGCGGCTTGCGAACCAGGTGCGCGTCGAGACGGGCGACACGCTCGGTCTCTTCGCGCTCGAGGAAGACCGCTGGAAGCCGGCGCTCGAACCGTGGCTGCTGGCGTTCGGACAGCGCGTCGACCAGTGGTTCATCGGATCCGATCCCGTCGATGCGGATCGTGCGGATCTCCCCGCGAAACTCACGGAAATCGCCCGCACGATGGGGAAGTCGATCGCCGGTCCCGCCGTGACGGTGCCGTGGTCGCCCGAGGAAACCGTGCCGCCCGCCGTCGCCACCGCGATGGCGCGCGAGCGCAACGTGCTCGAGATCGTGGCCGACCCCGCGTGGCGCGAGAGCGGCGGCGAGGCGTACGAGGGCTTCAAGACCGGCTCGAGCGGCATGGTGCGCATCGTGCCGCTTCCCACTGGAACGGTGGACGACCGCGAGCGCGCGATCGACATCGCGCTGCGCGCGATGGATGCGTGGCGCGCTGGCTTCGACTCGATCTCGATCGAGGTGCGCGACGACGGGCTGCCGCCGATCCCTGGTCCTGCGCTTGAGTTCGCCGCATGGCGGCAGATCTCGACGCGCCTGTGCGGGCGGCGATTCGTGGCTGAGATTCCCGTCGCCGAAGGCGTGCGCGCGGTGCTGGCCGATGGCGGGCGCGGCGCTGCGCTGGTCCTCTGGAATGAAGGCGGTGGCGCGGACGTGCCCGTCACCGTCGATCTTGGTCCTGGCACCGTGCACGCGACCGACCTCTGGGGTCGTTCGAAGGACATCGCGCCGTCGCCGAAGGGGCACGCGCTGTCCGTGGGCCGCGAGCCGCTCTTCGTCGAGGGCGTGAGCCGCGAGATGTGCCTCTTCCGCAAGGGATTCCGCGTCGACCCCGTGTTCGCCGAGAGCAAGCGCGCGCCGCAGGAAGGCACGCTCGTCCTCACGAATCCGTGGGAGCGCGTCCTGAGCGGCACGCTCTCGATCAGCGCGCCCGATGCGCTCGGGCTTTCGCCAAAGACGCATCGATTCACCATTGCGCCTGGCGGCGAGGTTCGTCTGCCGGTGAACTTCAGCGTGCCGCGCAGCATGGAGGCGGGCAACGTGCCCGTGCATGTCGAGGTGACGGGCACCGCCGACGAGCCGTTCCGCGCCGCGATGACGGGTCTGCTTGAGGTTGGCTATCGCAAGGCGGTGGTCGAGCCATCGTGGCGGCTGGCGCGCTCGATCGAAAGTGGCGCAATTGACCTTGTCTTGACGCTGAAAGTCACGAACGTGAGCGACGCGACCATCGATGTCGAGGCGTTCGCGGGCGCAGATGGCTACGCGTCCGACCGCAAGCTCGTGACGGGCCTCGCACCGGGTGCGACCGCCGTGCGCGCGTTCTACTTCACAGACGGAGCGCGACGGCTGTCTGGTCGCGATATCCGCGCGGGCGTCCACGAGCCCGATTCCGACGCGCGGCTGCTCAAGCGCGTGGCGGTTCCTCCGCTGCTGCCGCCGACCTCTGTGGTCGCCGGCGCAGATCCGTCGCGCTGAAGGCGCACTTCACCAGATCCGCGGCGTCGGCGGCTTGCCGTACACGCTCTCGAAGGTGATGCGGTCGATCTTCCACGCGGCGCCCGCCTCGGAATCACCCGTCTTACGGACGCGGATCACCCAGTTCGTCGGCACGGCGCCCATCGAACGCGCCGTCTCGGTGGAGCACGACAGCTCGACCTCGCCGGTGCGGTCGTCGAGGGTTCGGCAGACCAAGCGGGTGATGCGGTTCGCCTCGATGCGGTTTGAGGTGGCGAGGCTCGCGAGCGCGCCGCGGATGGCCTCGATCGAGACACCCGAGTTCTCGCGGCGCCCGTAGTTCAGGACCGCATTCGGGGCGAAGAGCGCTGCGGCGCGGTTGGTCTCGGCTTCCTCGGCGAAGGTGACCAATTGCTCGGTGATGACGCGGGCCTCCTCGCCGGGGGTCACCACCAGGCGCCCCGCGAACACTGCGGACAGTCCAAGCAGGGCGGCGATGCCCGCCCCCAGCAGCTCGCGGCGGGATCCCCCGGACAGCGCCCGCCACGCCAGGGCAGCTGCGATCGCGCCCAACGCCAGCGCCAGCGGGACGGGGTTTTCGAAGAGCCACGCCGTCATCCAGGGGGTCATCGACTCCATCTTCGCAGGATTCAGCCCAGACCCTTGAATGGGGCGCACGGGAACGCGCATTTTCTGCATGCTCCTCAAGACCTCGGTCGATGCAGACCGTTGCGGCGGAGCCGCGTCCAAAGGCAGCCGGGAGTCGGCTTCGCGCGGGCGCGCGTCGCATGTTTTGCGTCTGCCGATGGCCCCGACCTCGACCCAGATCCCGACAGCCTCGACGACCGGCGGCGCTGTCTTCGAGCGAAACCTCGCCGCGCTCGCCGCGCGCAATGCCGACGTGATCGAGGCGCTGCGCGCAACGCCGCCGCTGGCGCTCGACTGGTCGACCGCAGCTGACGGATCGTCCATCGCCGCCCTCGAAGGCCGCGCGCTGGCGTCGCGCCACGCGCCGCGTGACGAAGCCGTCAACTTCGCCGACGCCACCGACCTCCGCGAGAAGGCGGTCGTCGCCGTGCTCGGATTCGGGCTCGGCTACCACGTCGCGCCCTTCTGCGAACGCCTCGCCCGCACCGGCCTCGTCGTGGTGCTCGAGCCCGACCTTGCGCTCCTGCGCGCGGTGCTGGAGAAGATCGACTGGAGCGCGGCCTTCGAGAAGGCGAACATCCTGTTCTTCACGGGCACCGAGGAAGCGGGGCGCTACGCCGAGCGGATGGCGGCTGCGGAAGGCGTGCTGATCCAGGGCGTGCAGATCACCGAGCATCCGGCGAGCCGCGCGCGCGTGGCTCCGTTTGCCCGCGATTTCGCGCAGAATCTCACCGAGACGGTGCGCGCCGCGCGCGTGACCTGCGCCACGGGGCTCGCCCGCAGCGCGCACACCATCCGCGCGATCCTGCGGAACGCGCACCTGTACGTGGGCGGCGAAGGCCTCGCGCCGCTCGAGGGAATCGCGAAGGACCGCCTCGGGATCGTCGTGAGCGCTGGTCCGAGCCTGCGCCGCAACCTGCACCTGCTCGCCCAGCCCGGCGTGCGCGACCGCTGCATCATCGTGGCCACGCAGACCGTGCTGAAGCCGCTGCTCGCCGAAGGCATCCGCCCTCATTTCGTGGCAGCGCTCGACTGGCACCAGATCTCGCGGCGCTTCTACGAGGGCTTGCGCGAGCGCGACTGCGCAGACACCACGCTGGTGCTCGATCCGCAGGCGAATCCCGTCATCGCCGAGAGCTATCCGGGGCCCGTCCGCACGATCTCCGCGCCGCACCTCGATGCGCTGCTCGGGCCGCTTGCGCGCGACAAGGGCCGCCTGCCGGCGGGCGCCACCGTCGCGCATCTCTGCTACCAGATCGCGCGGTTCCTCGGCTGCAACCCCGTCGCGCTCATCGGGCAGGACCTCGGCTTCACCGATGGCGTCTACTACGCGCGCGGCACCGCGATCGACGACGTCTGGACGCCCGAGCTCAATCCGTTCAACACCATCGAGAACCTCGAGTGGACGCGCATCGTGCGCCATCGCTCGCACCTCGTGAAGCGCCGCGATGTGCACGGGAAGTCGATCTACACCGATGCGCAGATGCAGACCTACCTGCAGCGCTTCGAGTACTTCTTCCTGCAGGACGAGCGGCGCGGGCTCCTCACGATCGACGCGACCGAGGGCGGCGTGCGCAAGGCCGGCACCGAGGTTCGCTCGCTGCGCGAGGCGCTGACGCTGCACGCGGTGCAGGCGAATCCACCGATTCCGACGCCGGAGCGCGCGCTGGACACGGCGCGCATGGCCAAGGCGGCGGGCCGCCTGCGCGCGGTCATCGACGACGTGCGCACGATCGAGATCGCCTCGCGCCGCACCGGCACGGCGATCGCGCAGTTGATCGGCACCGAGCCGCGGCGCCAGAGCGAGGACCAGCTGTGGCATACGATCGACACCGAGCGCGCGAAGGTCGGCGCACGGCTCGAGACCCTTCGGTTGCTCGACGAATTCAGCCAGCTCGGCGTGCTCAAGCGCGCGAAGGCCGATCGCCGCATCGAGCAGTCGCGCGGCATCTCGCCCGAGGAGAAGCAGCGGCTGCAGTTCGAGCGCGACATCGTGAACGTGCGCTGGATCGAGGAGACCGCGCGCGAATACCTCACCGTGCTCGAGTCCGCGGCGCGCAGGCTCGATGGCGAGACCGTCGCGGAGGAGCCCGATGAGGCCGCGGTGTCCGCGGGCGCGGAAGGTGCGCTCGGTCGCGCGCTCGGCGAATCCGTCGAGTCGGCGACCGAGGTGCGCGCTGCGTTCGTCGTCCCTGTCGATCCGTGGCACGGCGGCCTCGGCACGCCGCGCAGCCTGACCGAGACCCTTGCGGGAAAGACCGCGCTGCAGTGGACGCTTGAGCGCCTCGGGCGCTCGGCGGAGGCTGCGTCGATCGTCCTCCTCGTGCCCGAGGGCTTCGATGTCGATGCGCTCATCGACCGTCGCACGATCAAGCTGCCGATCGAGATCCACCGCACGGTCGGAAGTCCGTTCGGCCCCGAGCGCGCGGCGATCGCCGCGGCGCGCCTCTGGAGCGACAGCTCATGGCGCGGCGGCATCGCTGGGACGACCGTGTACGACGAAGTCCTCGCGCCGCGCCCGATGTACGAGGCGATGTCGCGCCTCGGCATCACCGCGGCGATCGTGGTCGGTCCCGACTGGCCGCTCGTCTCCGTGACCGGCGATGGGGGCTGTGATGCGCTCATCCGCCGGCATCGCACGCGTCCGGGGCTCCTGCGCATCGTGTTCAACCAGTCCCCGCCTGGGATGTGCGGCGTGCTCGTCGAGCGCTCGCTCATGGGCGAGCTCGCGCAGGGCGGGCGGCGCGCGAGCGTCGGATGGCTGCTGTCCTACGAGCCCGCGCGTCCGCAGCAGGACCCGATCTCGAAGGACATCTGCGTGCAGATCGACCACGTCGTGCGCCGATCCCTCGTGCGCGCGGTGTTCGACACGCCGCGCAACATGATCCGCATGCGCCGCGCGATCGAGCCGTTCCTCAGCGAGCGCGGCGGCGGAGTCTCCGCGATCGACACCCATGCGGCGATCGAGCTGCTCGAGCACCAGCTCTTCGACACCGTTCCCTACTATACGCCGCAGCACCTGATGATCGAGCTCAACACGGGCCGTCAGGGTTCCGGCGCGTCCAGCCCGCATCGCATGGGCTCGATGCAGCGCGCGGTGATGACCGAGCGTCGCTTCGCGCGGCTCGTCGAGCAGGTGAGCGAGAGCCGGGATTGCGTCATGACCTTCGCGGGCGCGGGCGATCCACTCGTGCACCCCGATGTGGCGCGGTTCATCCGCATGGCGAAGGAGGGCGGCGTGCGCGGGGTGCACGTGCGCACCGAACTTCTCGCGAGCCCGAAGGTGCTTGAGGGGATCATCGCGGCGGGCGTCGATGTGATCAGCGTCGAGATCGACGCCGACACCGAGGCGACCTATCGGCGCATGCATGGCGTCGACCGGTTCCGCGATGTGATGGCGAACATCGAGCGCGCGCTGGGCATGCGGCAGGGCTTCACGGGCTCGGGCTCGGGCGCGCACGCGATCCCATGGATCGTGCCGCGCCTGCAGCGACGCCTCGAGAGCTTCGAGGACATCGACACCTTCTTCGACCGCTGGCAGCACCTGATCGGCACGCCCGTGCTCGAGGGACCGCCCGCGTTCGATCCGTCGCCCGAGCAGCCGCCTGATCCGCTTGCCAGCGCGCGTGCGCCGAGCCGCGCGATGTGGCGCGAGATGCTGCGCCGCATGCTCGTCCTCTCCGATGGCAGCGTGCCGCTCTCGGAGCTCGACCTGCGCGGCGACCGCATCTTCGGCCACGTCGACCGCGGGCCGCTGCTTGGACTGTGGCGCGATCTCGTCGCGCGGCGCAAGCAGATCCGCCGTGAGTCCGGCGAAGCGCACCAGGACCTGAGGACACGCACGCCATGAATCCCGACACCCACATGGATCGCGATGGACAAGTGCTCGCCGTCGTGATCGGGCGTGCGGGAAGCAAAGGCCTCCCGCGGAAGAACGCGCTGCCCGTGTGCGGCGTGCCCATGATCGCGCACACGATCCGCTTCGCACGCGCCTCGCGGAGCATCGCGCGCACGATCGTCTCCACCGATGGCGACGATATCGCCGCGATCGCGCGCGATGAAGGCGTCGAGGTCTTCCTCCGTCCTGCGGAGCTCGCGAACGACACCGCCACCGTCGACAGCGCCGTCCGCCATGCGGTCGTCGCGAGCGGCTCGCAGGCGCAAGCCATCGTCATCCTGTACGGGAACGTGCCCGTGCGACCGGCGGATCTCGCAGACCGCGCGGTGGAGCGCCTGCATGCCACCGGCGCCGACAGCGTGCAGAGCTATTACCGCGTGGGCAAGACGCATCCGTTCTGGATGTCGAAGCTCGATGGCGACGGGCGCGTCTCGCAGTTCATCGAGAACCGCATCTACCGCCGCCAGGAGCTGCCGCCGCTGTTCATGCCCGATGGCGGCGTGATCGCCGTGCGGCGCGCGAGCCTGTTCGACGTGCGCGAGGGCGAGCCGCATGCGTTCTTCGGGCGCGATCGCCGCGGCATCGAGACCCGCGAGGGCGATGTCATCGACGTGGATACCGCGCTCGATCGCGCCGTCGCCGAGGCGATCCTCGCATCGCGCAGCGAGGTGCACGCATGACGGGCGCCACGATCACGCTCGGCGGGCGCCGCATCGCGGCGGGCAGCGATCCGTTCATCATCGCGGAGATCGGCGTCAATCACGATGGCGGCATCGCGCGCGCACGGGAACTGCTGCGCGCTGCGAAGGCGGCGGGAGCCGATGCCGCGAAGTTCCAGATGTTCGACGCCGACATGCTCATGTCGCGCGACGCCGTGCTCGCCGCGTACCAGCGTGAGCGCGGTGCGCGCGATCCGCGCGAGTTGCTGCGCGGGCTGCAGATCGATCCCGAGGCGCTCGGCTGGCTGGCGGAGGAGTGCCTTGCCGTCGGGATCGCGCCGATGGTGACCGTGTTCTCGCTGCCGCTCTTCGCGCACGCGCGCAGGCAGCCGTGGAGCGCGTTCAAGACGGCGTCGCCGGATCTCGTGAATCTCCCGCTGCTGCGCGAGGCAGCTGCGACAGGCAAGTCGCTCGTCGTCTCGACGGGCGCGGCGACGCGCGCGGAGGTCGAGCGCGCGGCGCGCTGGCTCGCGCCGCTTCCGGAGCTTGCCTTCCTGCAGTGCACGAGCAGCTATCCGACCGACGACGACTGCGCTGCGATCGGCGGGATGATCGAAATCGCTGCGGTCACCGGCCGCGCCGTCGGATACAGCGATCACACCGCGGCGCTCGACACGGGTGCGCTCGCGGTCGCGGCAGGCGCATGCATCCTCGAGAAGCACCTGACCTACGACCGCACGGCACAGGGACCCGATCACGCGGCTAGCCTCGACCCCGCGCAATTCGCCGAGTATGTGCGGCTCGCTCGCCGCGCCGCGCGCATGGTTGGTTCGCCGCTCAAGGAGCTGCAGGACGTCGAGCGCGACGTACGCACCGTGAGCCGTCAGTCGCTCGTCGCCGTGCGCGAGATTCCCGCTGGCGCGTTCATCGCGCGCGAGGATCTCACCGTGAAGCGCCCGGGCACGGGCATCTGTGCGAGCCGCATCGATGAGATCGTCGGTCGCCGCGCGGCGCGCGCGATCATGCCCGACCATGTGCTGCACGACGCGGATCTCGCGCCGGCGCGACCGCGCGCGCTGGAGGCGAAGCCATGAGGAAGATCGCCGTGGTCACGGGCACGCGGGCGGAGTGGGGGCTGCTGCGCCCGGTCTGCGCCGCGATTCGAGCCGAGCGCGGGCTTGCGCTGCAGGTCGTCGCGGGTGGCGCGCATCTGCTCGCGCCTGCGCGGACGATCGATGAGGTGCGCGCATTCGCGCCCGCGCTGGTCGAGTTTCCCATGCAAGTCGCGGGCGAGAGCGGTCGGCTTGCCGACGCGCGGGCGCTCGGACGGGGCATCGCCGTGCTGGCCGACCAGCTTGCGAGCATCGCGCCTGATGTCGTCGTCGTGCTCGGCGACCGCATCGAGGCCTTCGCGGCTGCGAGCGCGGCTGCGATCGGAGGGATCCGCGTCGCCCATATCCACGGCGGCGACCGCGCAGAGGGCGTCGCCGACGAGTCGATGCGCCACGCGATCACCAAGCTCGCCCACATCCATTTCCCTGCCTCAGCCGAGAGCGCGCAACGGATCCTCGGCCTCGGCGAGCACCCTTCGACGGTGCATCTCGTCGGTTCGCCCGCGATCGATGGACTCGCAGACGTCGCGCCGCTCGCCGGCACGCGCTACGCCGAGCTCGGGTCGCCGGAGTTCGTCGTGCTGCTGCATCCGTGCGGACGCGACGAGCCGAGCGAGTATGCCGATGCCTGCGATGTGCTTGATGCCGCGCTTGCGCATGGGCGCGTGCTCGCGCTCGCGCCGAACTCCGATCCCGGTCGCGGCGGCATCGTCCGCGCGATCAGCGAGCGCCTCGGCGCGCTGCGCGTCGCCGATCACTTGCCCCGCGAGCAGTTCGTCGGACTCCTGAAGCGCAGCGAACTCAAGGTGCTCGTCGGGAACTCGAGCGCGGGGATCATCGAGGCTTCTGCTCTCGGCACGCGCGTCGTCGATGTCGGCACCCGCCAGCGCGGACGCGAGCGCGCGCGCAACGTGGTCGGCTGCGCCGTCGTCGAGCGCGATGCGGTGATGGAGGCGATCGCCGAAGCCGTGATGGCACCGCGTCGCACGACGTCGCCCTACGGCGATGGCACGGCGAGCACGCGGATCGCCGGCGTGCTTGCGTCGTTCGACGCATCACGGCACCCGATCGCGAAGCTGAACGCGTTCTGATCGACGGCCCGGTTCCATCTGTGCGGGCAGGTCCGATCATTTCCGTGCGGATGCGGGGGGTGAGCACCTCGTTCGCCATGTTCCCGCGGCGGCTCCGTGAACACGCCCGCCGATCGAACCGATCATCTTCATGCGTGTTTCCCTGCAGAAGGACGGGAATCGCGCCACGTGCCGCGCCAGCCCTTCGCACCCCGTCCCTTCCGAACCTCGGTGAGATCGATGCAGACCCAGACCCACGACTCGTACATGCAGGTTGCGAACGCAGCGGTGAAGCAGCTGAGCCACATCGCCACGCTGCCCGAGGTCACGCTCGGCATCATCGAGCTCGTCGAGAACCCGAAGTCGAGCGCGCAGGACCTCAATGAGCTGATCGGGCGCGATCCCGCGCTCTCGGCGCGCGTCCTGAAGGTCGTCAACAGCGCCTTCTACGGACTTCCTCGGCAGATCGGCTCGATCAACCGCGCGATCTCGATGCTCGGCCTCAACGCGGTCAAGAACATCGCCATCGCCGCCAGCCTCGCCAAGCTCTTCCGAGGCGGCGCGCTCTGCGACCGCTTCGACGCCAAGGAGCTCTGGGATCACTCGATCGCCGTCGCCACCGCCGCCCGCCTGCTCGCGAAGGAAGCGCGCATGAGCTCGGTCGACGAAGCCTTCCTCGGCGGGCTCATGCACGACATCGGCATCATGGTCGAGCTTCAGTCCGACCGCGCCAAGCTGGTGAAGGTGTTCGGCGACATGCAGTTCGACCACGACGGCAATCCGCTGCTCGACTTCCGCATGGTCGAGCGCGCCGTCTACGGCGCCGACCACGGTCACTTCGGCGAGGCGCTCTGCGAGCAGTGGAAGTTCCCGCGCTCGCTTGCGATCGCCTGTGGATACCACCACGACCCCGCCGGCGCGCCCGCGGAGGCCCGCCAGATTCCCTGGCTGATCTTCGTCGCCGAGCGCCTGGCCACGGAGCATGGCGGCTTCCATGCCGACATGAAGGACCGCGGCATTCCCCGCGAGGCGCTCTTCTCGCTGGGCATCACCGAGGCGAACCTCGACAACGTGCGTGCGCAGCTGGGCGAGAAGCTCGCCGAGGCGCAGGCGACGCTCGCGGCCTGAGCGTGGCAATCCGACCGCATCGCGCATAGCATCGGGGACGATGTCCTCGAAGGTGCAGATCGACTTCGCGCGTCCGATCGCGCTGTTCCCGCTTCCGACGGTCGTGCTCTATCCGCACACCTTCGAGTGGCTGGTCGCCTTCGAGCCGCGCTACCGGCAGATGGTCGAGGATTGCCTGCGCGCGCGTGGCGATGGGGCCATACTCGATGCAGCTCCGATCGCCATGGCGACGTATGCGGGACGCAGCTGGCCCGGCGAGCGCATGGGCGATCCGCCGCTCCGCCCGGCCGTCTGCGTGGCGAAGATCGTCGAGCACCGTCCGCTGCCCGATGGACGCCACCAGATCCTGCTGCACGGCTTCTGCCGCGCCAACATTGACGCCATCGCGGAGCCAGAGGGGCGTCGCCAGTATCGCCTCGCGCGGCTCTCGCCGATCGATCGGCGCGCCGGCGCGCCGCGGCGCATGCCGTCGCTCGAGCGCGAGCTCTCATCGATCATCTCGCGCGGCGAGCTCGGGCGCTGGCAGCAGCTTGAGCCTGTGCGCAACTGGCTCGGACGCGGCAACATGCCCACGGACTTCGTGCTCGAGCAGTTGCTGAACCTGCTCTCGCGCAGCGACGAGATGCGCTACCGGATGCTTGCCGAGCCGAGCGGCCGCAGCCGCGCCCGCTACGCCCTCAGCGAGCTCTCCCACATCGGGCGCATGCTCGATCATGCCGCCGAGCGCGGCGCGGAAGCCCAGCGCGGATTCACCGCGAACTAGCCTGCATCGCAGCGTCGATCGCCTTGCTCCACTCGGGGATGTCCTTCGCGTAGCGCGCGCGCAGCGCCGACGCATCGCCCTCGATCACGACCTTCTCGACGGCCTCGCCGTCGCCGAGCGCCTGCGCGACCTCGAGCCCCGACTCGATCGTCCCGAACACGACGTACTGGAGATTCCAGCGGTCCTGCTCCTTCACGGTGAGGAAGATGCGATTCGGCTTGGCGCGCGCCTTTGCGTCGTCCGACGTGTTCGACGCGCACAGCAGGCCGCCCTTGTCGAAGAGGAGCTTCGGCGAGAACTCGCGGGGCACGCTGAAGACAGGCGGGCTCTCGCCGAGCTGACGCACGACGGGCGAGAAGTCATGCCAATGGCGATTGGCGAAGTAGCCGCGCTCCGCGAGCAGGATGAAGCCCATGCAGAGCCGCGGCGCCTCGGTCGCGGCCAAGCGCACGCGGATGACGCCGCTCCTCTGGGTGAACACGGCGAAGAGCGCCGCTGGCGTCGATGGGTTTGATGCCGCGGGAGCAACGGGCGCCACTGGCGACGACGGCGCCGGCGTTGCCGGCGGAGCGGTGGGGGCGGAAGCCTTTTCGCAGGCCGGCGTGATGAACAGGAAGCCGAGCAGGAGCGCAGCCCACGTGAGGGCGCGACCTGCGGAGTGGCGCAGGCGAGTCATGCGCCCATCCTAGGGGCTAGCCCTCGCCGTTGCGTCGCGAACCGCGGCTGCCGCGTCCGTTGCGCGTGGGTTCGTCCGCGGATGGCGCTGTCTTCGGCTGCGCGGGCGGAGCAGCCCCGGGCGCCTGCTGCGGCTCGGTGACCCCAGGTGCTGCGCTTGGCTTCGGAGCCGGTGCGGATGGCGCTTCGGCGAGCGCGCCCGCGCGGGCCGTGAGCGAGCGCTCCTCGAAGGAGTCGGCGCGCTCGAGCGAGTCGATCGAGCCGATCGCGTCCTCGATGCGGACCGCCATCGCGGCATCGGCGTCGCCGATCATCCCGCGCACGCGCTGCAGGATCTCCTTGATGATCTCGCGGCGGCGATGCTGGGTCTCGATGATCGCAAGCCTGGCCTCGATCTCGGCGAGCATCGCCTCCTGCGTCATCGACTCGAGGCGGGGGAGGACGAGGTCCGCGTTCTCGCAGAGCTTGCGCGACAGGGGCTCGAGACGCTGGTAGCCGGTCTCGACGGCGTCGATGAGCGCCGTGTCGTGATCGGGCGTGAAGGCGGGGTGCGCGAGCGTTTCCTCGACGATGCGCGCGAGGATGCGCTCGTCCTCGAAGAGGCTCGGATGCAGGAGCTGCTGCCAGAGCTCGACGAGCCTGCGGCCGTCGCGCGCGTCGAGCCGGATGCGCAGTCGCCCGAGCGCCTCGAAGTGCGCGTCGCGCACGGCGAGCTCGCTGGCGAAGTCGCGCTCGTCGAGCGCCACAAGCTGCCGCTCGACGCTGCCCGAGATCTCCTCGGGCGCGAAGCGCCACAGCGTGCCCGCCGCGACCTCCGCGATCGCGCGCGCGCTTTCGTTCGCCCGCACGATCTGGCTGCGGTCGGCCAGCGCCTTCGCGAGCGCGGTCGCGTAGGGCGTGATGGTCGCCTCGATGTCGAGCGCCTTCTCGGCCGACAGCTTCACGCGCGGCAGGACATCGAGCAGCGAGACGCGCGTCGAGGCGAGGATGGCTGACTTCGGGGCTTGCTCGCTGCGCAGCGCGAGCAGCGCACGTGCGTACTGCGGCTTCCGTTCCGAGGGAACCGCCGCCTCGACGGAGTCGAAGAGCTTCCGCTCCGCGATCGTCACGCTGCGCTGCACCTTGTCGCGCAGTGCGAGAAGCGCCACGAGCTCGGGGGTTGCGCGCGTCTCGAACGACTCGCGGGCGGCGTCGTAGGTGTAGGCGGCGGGCAGCAGGCGCACGATCTGGCGCACGCTGCTCTCGTTCTGCCTTTCGATCGAGTCGGAGTAGGCGGCGTACGCCTCGAGGATGCCCGCGTTCATCGGCAGCGCGGGGTCGATCGCGGCGAGGAACGCCGCGAAGCGCGCGCGCTCGATCGGCTTCGGGACCGACGACTTCTGCAGTGATTCCTGCGCGTCTCGCATCGCCCGCTCGCGGCGCTCGCTGGCGCTCTCTGCCTTCTGGGTGGCCGAGGATGGCGTGGCGGAGGGCTGCGCGGATGGAGCGGGTGCAGGCGCCTGCGCCGCGTCGTCCTGCGCGTGCAGGGAGGGCACCGAGGCGAGCGCAGCCAAGAGAGCTGCGATGGCGACGGGCGGGCGGCTGGAGGTGCCTCGCATGATGGGAGTGTAAATCGGCGTTTCCCTCGCTACGCTTCGGAAATGCCCAGTTTCTGGCTGCTCAAGTGCGAACCCGACGTCTACTCGATCCATGACCTCGCCCGCGACGGGACGACGGGCTGGGACGGGGTCCGCAACTACCAGGTGCGGAACTTCATGCGCGACACCATGAAGCCGGGCGACCTTGGCATCTTCTACCACTCGAACGCCGAGCCTTCGGGCGCCGCAGGCGTCCTCGAGATCCTTCGGGTCGGGTTGCCCGATCCGAGCCAATTCGACCGTCAGAGCGACTACCACGACCCGAAGTCCGACCCCAAGGATCCCACGTGGATCATGTGCGAAGTGGGCTTCGTGGAGGCGTTTCCCGAAGTGGTCGCGCTGGAGCGCATGCGCTGCGAGCCCGCCCTCGGTGGGATGCAGATCCTGCAGCGGGGGAACCGCCTGTCGATCACGCCGCTCTCCAAGGCTGAATTCGACGCCGTCCGGGCGCTCGGAGTGCCCCGCGGGAGCGCGCGGGGCAGCCTGCGGGGGAAGGCGACGCGGTAGAATCCCGCCATGAAACCACGGGCGACGGTTGCGGAACCACCGCTTCCTGGGCCGTGTGGCGTCGGGAATCGATTGAGCGAGCATCGCTCGGAAGGAATGAACAATGGGTGCAATCGCGGGTGTGGGAGCCATCTTCCTGGTCGTCTGCGGCGTGATCGTCCTGGCGGGCGTCGGCATCGCCCTGTGGGCGATCGGCATCTACAACACCCTCGCGCGAGGTCGCGTGGGCGTGCAGGGCGCATGGGCGGACATCGATGTCCAGCTCAAGCGGCGCCATGATCTCATCCCGAACCTCGTCGAGACCGTCAAGGGCTACGCGAAGCATGAGCGCGAGGCGCTCGAGGCCGTCATCGCAGCCCGCGCGCGCGCCGTGAGCGCCGGCCCGATCGATGAGAAGATCGCCGCGGAGGGCGGGCTTTCCGCAGCGCTCGGCCGCCTGATGGCCGTCGCCGAGGCGTACCCCGACCTCAAGGCGAACACGAACTTCATGCAGCTGCAGGGCGAGCTGACGTCGACGGAGAACATCATCAGCGGCGCGCGCAACGGCTACAACAACGCCGCCGGCGGCTACAACCAGACGCTGGTGCAGTTCCCGACCAATCTCGTCGCGGGACTCTTCGGCTTCAAGGCCATGCCGTTCTTCGAGGTCACCGATGCGGCCGAGCGCAACGCGCCGCAGGTGAAGTTCTAGGGTGGTTGGAGCGTTCGCAGCGCTCGTCGCAGCGCTCGTGCCGATCCTCGTGATCGGCATGGTGGTGCTGGTCATCGTTGCGATCGTCGTCGGCTCGAAGCGCGAGCGCGAGCGCCGCGAGGCGATGCGCGCCTATGCGACGCGCATGGGGCTGCGCTTCACGGAGCGCGATGAATCGCTCGACAACCGCATGGCGGCGTTTCCACCCTTCGCGATCGGGCACTCACGCGTGGGCCTCAACCTCATGGAGGGTGAGGCGACCCTTGGCGGCGTGCGCATGACCTACCTCGCCGGCGACTACCAGTACAAGGTCACCACGTCGAACGGCAAGAGCACGCAGACCACGACCTACAACATGTCGTTCATCGCGGTCGCGCCCGTGCTTTCGGTTCCTGAGGAGCTCACCGTGCGCGCGGAGGGGATGTTCGACAAGATCGGCGCGTTCCTTGGCTTCGACGACATCGACTTCGAGTCAAGCGAGTTCTCCAAGCGCTTCCATGTGAAGTGCTCCGACCGCCGCTTCGCCTTCGATCTGTTCGATCCGCGGATGATGGAGTTCTTCCTCGCACCGAAGGCGCCGCGCGTCCATGCGCGTGCGGGCATGCTGCTCTTCGACCACGGCACGCGGCGCTGGGAGGTCGGCGAGTTCGATGGCGTTCGTGCGTGGATCGATGGGTTCTTCCTGCGCGTGCCGAGGCATCTGCGTGCCGCGCGGTTGCCCGAGTCCGAGCACGCAGCGGATCCGATCCTGAGCCCGACCGGCGGAGGAGCGCAGTCATGAACGGAGCAGTCGCAGGCGGAATGGGCGGATTGCTTTGCGTGATGGCGGTCGTCCTGGGCGTGCCGCTGATCTGGTTCATCGCGACGTACAACCGCTTCGCGCGGCTCGGGCAGCTCGTCAAGGAGAGCTGGTCGGGCGTCGATGTCGAGCTCAAGCGCCGACACGATCTCGTGCCGAACCTCGTCGCGACGGTGAAGGGCTATGCGCAGCACGAGAAGGAGACGCTGGAGCTCGTCGTCGCAGCGCGTGCGAGGGCCGTGCAGGCTGGCGACGCGCTGCGCGAGCGGGTCGACGGCGAGGGCGAGCTCACGCGGTCGCTTGGCCGCCTGATCGCAGTCGCAGAGTCGTATCCCGAGCTCAAGGCGGACAGGCAATATCTCGAGCTGCAGCGGGAGCTTTCGCTCACGGAGGACCGCATCGCCGCCAGCCGCCGCTTCTACAACGCGAACGTGCGCGAGCTGAACGCGCTGCGCATCGAGTTCCCGTCGAACATCGTCGCCGGAATGTTCGGGTTCAAGGAGGAGCGCTTCTTCGAGCTCGACGATTCCTCCGAGCGCGCAGCGCCTTCCGTGCGGATCTAGGCTACTCTTCGCGCATGCCGAAGGAACGCATCGTCACGGCGCAGGCGCAGGAGAAGGAGCGGGAGACCGATGTCGACGCGCAGACGCTCGAGATCCGCCCGCGCACGCT
>JBEGLX010000030.1:0-39446 GCA_041183345.1 Planctomycetota bacterium | reverse complement strand
CGCGGAAGCGGTCGAGGTCGTCCTCCGCCACCGCGAGCGTGGTGGCGTGGTAGTCCGCGGCGGCGTCAGCGATGCGCGCCTTGTCGCGCGAGACGAGGATGGTGCGCAGGCCGGCCGCGCGTCCGGCGGCGATGTCGCGCGGCGAATCGCCGATCAGCCACGAGCGCTCGACCTCGAGCTCCATGTCCTGTGCGGCCTGCAGGAGCATGCCCGGCTTCGGCTTCCTCCATGGGTGCTCGCGCGTGTACTCGGGGACCGTGCCCTTCGGATGGAACGGGCAGTAGTAGAAGCGCTCGATGGTGCGCTTGAGTCCGGTCTGGGCATCGAGCAGCTCGGCGACCCGCGCGTGCACGGCGTCGACGTCGTGCTCGGTGAACCGTCCGCGCGCGACGCCGCCCTGGTTCGTCGCGACCACGAGGCGGAAGCCCGCGTCGCGCAGCCGGCGCAGCGCCGGGGCGACGCCATCAAGCAGCGCCACCCGCGCGGGAACGCCTGCATCGGCGTCGTCGGGGACGAGCGTGCCATCTCGATCGAGGAATATCGCGGGATCCATCTCGTGCCTCGCGGCGCATCGTACTGGACGCGCGCGGGAGGGCGCGGATCAGGCGATTCAGACGATCGCGGCTGGAATCGGCTTGGCGACGATCGAGCCGGCGCCGTCGCCGAAGCTGGTCCCGATGGCACGGGCGGCTGCGATCAGCGGGTGATCGACGGGCACGAGTCGCTGCTTGCCGACCGTCGCGAACAGGTCGATGTCGCTGAACAGGTTGTTCTCGCGGACGACCATGCGGTTCCGCTTGCCGCTCGCGAGCAGCGCCATCGCGTGGAAGCCGAAGTTCGTCGCGAGGATGCGGTCGGCCGCGATCGGCGTGCCGCCGCGCTGGATGTGCCCAAGCACGGTCGTGCGCGTCTCGATGCCGGTCAGGTCCGCGATCTCGGTCGCCACCAGGTTGCCGATGCCGCCGAGGCGGATCGGGTCATGGCTGGTCGGGTCGTAGCGGCCGATGACCTGCTGTCCGTTGGCGGGGCGGGCGCCTTCGGCGACCACCACGATGGCGAAGCCGGGGCCGCGCATGCGGCGGTCGATGTCGTCGGCGATCTTGCGGAGATCGAAGGGGAGCTCAGGAAGCAGGATCACGTCGGATCCGCTCGAGACGCCTGCGGTGAGCGCGATCCAGCCTGCGTTGCGACCCATGACCTCGCAGACCATCACGCGGTGGTGGCTGTCCGCAGTCGAGTGCAGGCGGTCGAGCGCCTCGGTCGCTGTGGACACGGCAGTGAGGAAGCCGAAGGTGATCTCCGTGCCGACGAGGTCGTTGTCGATGGTCTTCGGTACGCCGATGATGTTGACGCCCGCCTTGGCCATCGGCGCTGCGCACGCCATCGTGCCGTCGCCGCCGATCACGATGAGCGCATCAAGGCGCTCGCGCGCGATCGTGGTGAGGCACTTCTCGGTGACGTCCTCCCAGATGGGAGTGCCGTCGGGACCGCGCCCGGTCATGTAGCGCGTCGGATTGCACTTGTTGTTCGAGCCAAGGATCGTGCCGCCGCGGGTGAGGATGCCCGAGACATCCTTCAGACCGAGCGGGCGGACGCGGTGCTCGATGAGCCCCTGGAATCCATCCTCGATGCCGACCACTTCGATCCCGTACTGCAGGATCGCCGTCTTTGCGACCGCACGGAGAACTGCGTTGAGGCCGGGGCAGTCGCCGCCGCCAGTGAGGATGCCGAGTCGTCGAGTCGAGGGTGACATGGGGGGTAGCAAATTGAAGTCGAGCAGACTAGCGCAAAACCGCCCGCGGACGGAGGGGAAACCCGAGTCTTGCTAGGATTCCCCGTCTATGTCCGAGTCCACGCCGCAGGAATCCGTGCCGCTCTCCGAGTCCGAGATTGTCGCATCGCGCCGCGCGAAGTTGAAGCGATTCCGCGATGAGCTCGGGTTCGAGCCGTACGGGCAGCGCGAGGACGGTCTGCTTCCGCTTTCCGATGCGCGCGCACGGTTCTCCGAGGACGCGCACGCGGCCTTCGACGCCGCCGCGAAGGAGGCGAAGGCCTCGGGCGGCGTGCCTGCGGACTCGCGCGCGGTCGTGAAGGTCGCGGGTCGAGTGGTGCAGCACCGTGACATGGGCAAGCTCGTGTTCCTCTTCCTGCGCGATGCCACCGGTGACCTGCAGGTGAGCATCTCGAAGGCGTCGGTCGAGGCGAACGCGTGGGAACTCGCGAAGCACGCGGACTATGGCGACATCCTCGTCGCCGAAGGTCCGATTGGGCGTACGCAGAAGGGCGAGGTCTGCGTGTGGGCGACGAAGGTGTCGCTCGGCGCGAAGTCGCTGGCGGCGCCGCCGGAGAAGTGGCACGGCCTGAGCGATCCCGAGCTTCGGTATCGCCGCCGCTACGTCGACATGTACGCGAATCCCGAGACCGCGAAGGTCTTCGCGATGCGCGCGCGGATCGTGTCGCGCATCCGCCGCTTCATGGATGCGCGCGGGTTCCTCGAGGTCGAGACGCCGGTGCTGCAGCCGATCGCTGGAGGAGCGGCGGCGCGTCCGTTCACGACGCACCACAACGCGCTCAATATGCCGCTCTTCATGCGCATCGCGCCCGAGCTCTACCTCAAGCGCTGCATGGTCGGCGGCATGCCCAAGGTCTACGAGATCAACCGCAACTTCCGCAACGAGGGCATCGACCGCTCGCACAATCCCGAGTTCACCGCGATGGAGGTCTACGAGGCCTTCGGCGACTACGGCACGATGATGGAGCTCACCGAGAGCCTTATCCACGAGCTCGCGGTGTCGATGGTCGCCGAGCGCCAGGCCGCTGGGCTGCGCGTCGAGCCGAACGGCCCGGTGCTGCCGTGGGGCGAGCTGGACATCAAGTACGCGAAGCCATTCACGCGCGTGCGCTTCGAGGAGCTGTTCACGCGCGCGACCGGCGTGGAGATGCGCGATTTCCCGCGCGTCCGCGCGAAGGCGCGCGAGCTGGGCCTCCACCACGAGGCGAAGCTCGACGACTGGCTGGTCGTGAACGAGGTCTTCGAGGAGGCCGCGGAGAAGCTGATCGATCCGTGCAAGCCGACGTTCGTGATGGACTATCCGAGCGCGGTGAGCCCCCTCACGCGCCCGAGCCGCAAGGATCCGACCATCTGCGAGCGCTGGGATATCTTCATCGGCGGGATGGAGATCGGCCCCGCCTACACCGAGCTCAACGATCCCGACATCCAGCTGGCGAAGTTCACCGAGCAGCTGAAGGGCGCCGACGACGAGGAGTCGACCTTCCGCACGCTCGACGAGGATTTCGTCGAGGCGTTGCGCGTCGGCATGCCGCCTGCGGGCGGACTCGGGATCGGCATCGACCGTCTGGTGATGCTGATGACCGACAGCGCGTCGATCCGCGACGTGATCCTCTTCCCGCTTCTCAAGTCGATGGCGCCTGCGGGCGGCGACGGCGAGGGAGCGGCGGAGTGATCCGCGCGCTCGCGCTCGTTGCGGCGATCGCGCTTGCGTTCGCGGCCTCGGCGCGGGCGGAGTGGGCGCTCGTCGAGGAGCGCTTCTACACGCTCGCGCTCGCCGGGAATGCCTGCGGGCGCTCGACGGAACGGATCGAGAAGGATGGCGATCGCGTGCGGTCGACGTCGCGGATCGAGATGCGGTTCGCGCGGCTCGGGCAGGAGACCACGATCGACCTGACCAGCGAGTTCATCGAGAACGCGCGCGGCGAGGCGATCGAGGCGACGGTCGCGCAGAAGGGCGCCGCGCCTGTGCGCTACGTCTTCGAGACGCAGCGGAAGGTCCGCATCGAGCGGGGTGCGGTGCGCGAGACCCGAGAGCTTCCCGATGCGGACTGGCTGACGCCGCAAGAGGTCGCTGCGTTCGTCGCCGCGCGGAGCGGCGCGAAGGCCGAGGAGATCCGCTTTCGCGCGCTCGACCTGCAATCGGGCTTCGTAGTCGCCGAGATCACCATGCGGCGCAAGGGCGAGGCGGAGCGGCCCGTGCTCGGTCGTCCGCTGAAGCTCGCGAACTACGAGACGCGGAGCAGCGTGCAGCCGATCTCCTCGAATGAGCTCTATGACGCGAAGGGGCTGCTCGTCGAGAGCTCGACCTCGATCGGGATCGGCGAGCTCATCTCGGCGCTGGCGACGCGGGCGCAGGCCGATGAGAGCTACGCGCGGGCGTCCTTCGACCTGCTCTCGGGCACCTTCGTCGCATCGAAGCCGATCCGCGGCTACGAGCGGCGCGCGACGCTGGCGATCGAGATCGAGGGTTCTGCCGGCGACCTGATCGATCTGCCGAGCGAAGGCTGCCAGCGATTCACGCGGCTTTCGCAGCGGTCCGCGCGCATCGACGTCGATCTTGCCCGCGGGAGCGCGCCGGCGGACGGCGATGCGAAGAACCAGCGCTGGCTGAAGCCGAATGAGTTGATCGATTCGGATAGTACCGAGGTTCGTGCGCTCCTCGCCGACGCGAAGCTCAAGCCCGAGCAGGGGGCGTTCGACAAGGCGAATGCGCTGCGGGCACTGGTCGCTCGGCACTTGCGCGCGAAGAACCTGGCGACGGCGTTCGGATCCGCGAGCGAGGCTGCCCGCTCGCGGAGCGGCGATTGCACCGAGCATGCGGTGTTGCTGGCGGCGCTGCTGCGCGCAGAGGGGATTCCTGCGCGGGTTGCCAGCGGACTTGTGTACGTGCCCGATCTGTCGGGCGCTGGGCCTGGGTGGGGCTGGCACCTGTGGACGCAGGCGCTCGTCGAGCGGGCGGACGGTGGCGGACCGATGTGGACGGACTTCGACGCGACGGTCGCTGGAGAAGGCCGCGGATACCACGTCGCGCACATCCTCGTGGCGACGAGTGATCTCGCGGGCGGCGCGACCGATCCGGCATTCTCGCGAGCGGTCTCGCTGATCGGCGGGCTGCGCGTGATGGTGAAGGATGGCGCGGAGTCGAAGCCGTGAGCGCGCTCGGGTTCGAGCAGCTTCCCGAGCTTCCTCCGCGCGCCCACGACGGGCACAAGGGAACATTCGGCACGGTGCTGGTGGTGGGTGGCTGCGCGCACGCCCCCAGGCACATGCTCGGCGGGGCGATGCTTGCCGCGCGCGGCGCGCTCCGTGCCGGCGCAGGGCGTGCGATTGCGGCCGTTCCCGCGCCGCTGGTCGCAGAGGCGCTGGCGATCCTGCCCGAAGCGACGGTGGTCGCGTTGCCAACGGATTCGTCGGGCGAACTCATCGCGTCTGCGGCGGCGGAAGCCATCGATGGCGCGCTGCTCGAGGCGAGCGCGGTCGTCGTCGGTCCCGCGCTCGGCCGCAGCGGAGCAGCGGGGCAGGTGGTGATGCGGCTCGCATCGCTCGGCGAGAAGCCGCTGGTGATCGACGCCGATGCGATCCGATCGTTTGCCTCGCACTCGGACGCCACCCGCGATCTACGAGGAACCGCGGTGTTCACCCCGCATCCGGGCGAGGCGCGCGAGCTTGCGGAGTCGCTCGTGCTCGAAATCGATTGCGTCGAGCGCGCCACGCGTCCCGCCGCGGCGCTCGCGCTGGCGCAGCGGCTCGGATCGGTGGTCGTCCTGAAGGGCGCGGGCACGGTCACAAGCGACGGGCTGCGCGCGTGGCGCTGCGATCGAGGGAATGCAGCGCTCGCGACCGGCGGAAGCGGCGATGTCCTCGGCGGCATCGTCGCCGCGATGTTCGCGCAGTTCGGGCGCGATCCGCGGCTCTCGGCTGGCGCGCTCGCTGCACTGGCCGTCGAGATCCACGCGCGTGCGGGCGACCTTTGGCGCGACGCGCACGGCGATGCGGGCGCGCTCGCGCACGAGATCGCCGATCTCGTGCCCGATGCGATGCGCGCGATGAGGACAACCTGACGCGCGATTCCGCGTCTGCGTGCATCGCGCTACAGTGCGGGGATGCCGCATGAACACCAGCGCATCGCGACGATCGGCGACCGTACCTATGTCGAGGGCGTGTATTCGATCGTCAATCCGCAGCTCGCGCAGACGCGCACGAACAAGCCCTACCTGAAGTGCATCATCCGCGACGCCAGCGGCGAGCTCTCGGGGCGCGCGTGGAGCTTCGAGGAAGCGCAGTTCGACGCCGTGACCGCGACGGGCTTCGTGTTCCTGCGCGGGTCGACCCAGGCGTACCAGGGGCAGATCCAGCTCATCATCGAGCAGATCGAGGCGCGCGAGGTTTCGGCGGAGGACATGCGTGCGCTGCTGCCGTCGACGTCGAAGGACATCGACGCGATGTTCGGTCGCGTCTGCGAGCTCCTGCGCTCGATGGGGCACCCGGGCATGCGCGCGCTCGCCGAGCAGTACATGTCCGACGAGCGCCTGATGGAGGATTTCCGCACGGCGCCCGCCGCGATGAGCGTGCACCACGGCTGGATCGGCGGCCTGCTCGAGCATACCCATCAGATGATGGAGCTCGCGGACCGCATGCTGCCGCTCTATCCCGCGCTGAACCGGGACATCGTGCTGTTCTCGCTCTTCGCGCACGACCTCGGCAAGACCGTCGAGCTCGAGTGGGAGCGCGGATTCAGCTACACGAACGAAGGCCAGCTCGTCGGGCACATCGTGCGCGGCGCGGTTTGGCTGCAGATCAAGGCCGCGCACGCGTCCAAGGTCGACAAGCTGCCTGGCGAAACGCTGCGCGTGCTGCAGCACATCCTGATCTCGCATCACGGCACACTCGAGAACGGCGCAGCGAAGCTGCCCGCGACGCCCGAGGCGATCTTCGTGGCGCAGCTTGACAACCTCGACGCGAAGACGCAGGCGGGCATCACTGCCGCCAAGCGCGAGTTCGCGGGCGGCGGCGAGTGGACCGACAAGGTCTGGGCGCTCGAGACGAAGGTCTACCGGCCCGATCCGCTTGTTTGAGCGGCGGCCGCTCGGCGCGCTGGCATGGCTCCTGCAGCCGCGCGCGCCCTCGACCGACCTTGCGCGTGCTGCGTAGATCTTCCGCTGGATCCTGCCTATCGTTTCCCCCTTTCAAGGGGAAACGACGATGCGCCAGGTCGCACCAGATAACATCAAGCAAGTTGGAGAAAACGAGATCTTCGTCTTTGGATCGAACCGAGCAGGCCGCCACAGCAAAGGCGCCGCACTCCTGGCGTTCCGTAAGTTCGGAGCGAGGATGGGTCAGGCCGATGGGCTCATGGGGCGTTCGTACGGGATCCCGACGAAGGACAGGAATCTACGAACGCTGCCGCTCGCGGCGATCGAGAGCCAGATCGTGAAGTTCCTGCGGTTTGCGGAGAAGCACCCGCAGCTCACCTTTCTTGTGACGCAGATCGGGTGTGGACTCGCGGGCTATCAGCCGAAGGACATTGCGCCACTCTTCATGGCGCACGAGATTCCCAGGAATGTCGCGCTTCCCAAGGCGTTCCTCGAGTTGATGCCCTGATGGGCGGTGCTGCATCAGTGACCGAACAACTCTCGCCGGACCGCGAGGACGAGCTTCTCCATCTTGAAGATCGGCTTTGTCCGCGCGGGTACATGGTGGGTCATGCCGCCCGTGCTGCTCTGGAGCGCCTCTGCGACGCGCTCGTTCTGCAGGACCTTCCGGCGAATGGCTTCCTTGATGAGTTCCTCATGCTCGCGGCTGCCGACGCGGATCGTGAGTCCCGCGATCTCGAAGGTCGGAGCCTGCTTGCCTCGCCCAGCGTTCTTCGCAGCGAGACCTGAGAGTCCGAAGACGTACGCGCGCCGCTCGTCCTTCGACTTGAGCCCCTGCCAGAAGCCCTCGACCGACGCGCAGCGAAACGCCTGTCCGTTGATCGTGATGGTGAACGGAGTCTCGGCGAGATTTGACAGGATTCGCTCTCGCCAGTCACTGGAGCGGTAGCTGATGTTCATCTGGGTTCTTCGATGCGAGCGCGTCCCGGCATGGGCCTCAGGCTTCGTCGCTCTCGTAGCCGTTCGGACCGCTCGCGAGGCGGTCGAGGGGGATGGAATTGATCGCGGTGCCGCTGAAGAAGCCATCGTTCGCGTTCTCCGCTGCGATCTGCGCGGCGCGCGCTTCGGCGGCGGACTTCGAGCCAGCGATGGCTTCGAAGCCGCGAAGCAGCTGACCGAATCCGTAGGAGTAGGAACTGACCACGAGGACGTGGTCACGGGACTCGGCGCTGGCTTCCGTGCAGTCGATCAAGTCGAGATCGGAGCGGATGATCAGATCGCGATCGGACGACCTAGGGTTGTCCTGATCTCCCCACGGATCGGCCCCGCCGTGCATGACCGTCGTGAGGTACTCGCGTCGGGCGGCCTCGGCGAGGTCCTTGGTGCGAAAGACCCCGAGCAAGAGGCTGGGGCCGGAGTAGGCCGAGATGGAACGGCAAAGCAGATGCATGGCACGAGAGTCCTTTCTTCCCAAATTGAGTTGAGTGTTCCCGCGGCGCGGGAGGGAGAGCCTAGGCCGAAGGTCGCGCAGGTTCAACGGCCCATGGCGCACTTTTACCCGAGTGGATTCGGTGCGCATGGCGCCGCGGTCTCAAGTGCCCGTGCTGGCGGGAGGTACGTCGGCCGAATCAGAGCGCCATTGGGAACGGCCATGTCCGATCGGTCGCGAGCGCGTGGGCTGCGATCGCCTCGCGGTTTGCTGCGATCCGTGCGCGGAGCGCGTCGGTCTCCGCTGTCCGCGTGGTGCGGGCTTCGACGACACGCCGGCGCATCGTGACGAATGCCGCACGCCTTTCGGCGCGAGATCCAGTGATTCGCGCGAGCAGCGCGCGCTTCGTCGCGCCAGCGTCACCGAACGGATCCTGCTCGAGCGCGCGCAGCGCGCCGGGCGTCGCGCCGACGTCGAACGGCGGCACGAACTTGCCAAGCGGGGCGTTCCTCGTCGCCGTCGCGACCTGCATGGGTGCGAGCGCCGCGCGCACGTCCGCGCCGAGCGAGGCGCCGATCCAGCGCTCCATCGCCTGGTCGTAGCGCGCGCCGCCCGTGCCATGGATGAAGACGTCGCACAGCAGAAGGCGTGCGATCGCCGTCAGCGTGAGCGCTCGCGGCGCGAGCAACTCGGCAGGGTCACCGTCCAGAAGCGGCGCTCGCGACATCGTGGCGCGATCGAGCTTCCAGAAGGGAAGTTCGCGATCGCCGAGGCTGCCGATGCGCTCGCCTTGCACGGCCTGGTTGTACGGCACGCGCAACTCCGCGAAGTGCGCACGCATCGCCTGCGCAAACGGCAGCGCAGCGAGAGCGGTCGCAGCGACGGTGTGGTCGACTCGCACGCTCGTCGAAAGCAGCGCGTTCGCTGCGTGCGCCATCTGCATGGCGAGGTTCTCGCGTGCGCGCTCGGCTGCGATCGCGCGCTCGATCGCCGCGAGTGCGGGCTCGACCTCCGCAGGAACCTCGTGCGCGCGCTCAGGTCGCATCGTGCGCACAGGCTTTCGCAGCGCATTCGGAGCGCCGGTTCCCGTGCGGGGGGATCGTTCGAGCGCGAGGCGCGCGAGTTTCCCGTTCACGAGCGCGGGAAACGCGACCAGCGAGGCATCATTCAGATCGTGGTCGACGACCACATGGACGAGCACGCCTCCGCGCTCGGCGGCGAGCCGCGCGCCCACCACGAACTTCTCCGCGATTCCAGCGTGCCAGATGCCAGCCTGATGCCCTGTCATCACCACGAAGCGGTCCGCGGGCAGCCCGAGCGCGGCACGCGATTCTTGGCGCCAGGCCGCGAGTTCACGACCGAACGCGCGTGCGCTGCTCACGCGATCCCATCCATCGCCCGCACAGGCAGCCTGCGCGCGCAGCGGCGGATCTCGCGGTGCATCGTCTCCCGATAGACGGCGAGACGGCGGTCGGGCACATCGAGGCCGCTTCCGAAGGTGCGCGTCATGTCGACGTAGATGCGGCGGACCGCGAGTTCCTCGAGGCGCAGCCCTGCGGCGCACGCCTGCACCCAGAACTGCATGGGGAAGTCGTAGCCGCACACGTCGAGCGCGAGATTCGCGCACGCGGTCGCGCGGTAGGCCTTGTAGCCGCAGAACGCATCGGTGATTCCAAGCGAAAGCCGCTCGTTCAGCTCGCGCGTGAGCAGGGCGTTGATGCGCCGGCGGTCCTCTGGCGCAGGGTCGCCCGGAAGCGATTCGTCCATATAGCGCGAGCCGGAGATGACGTCGCTCGCGCCCGTCCGGATGCGTTCCACGAACGCGGGCAGGCTGGCGGGCTCGTGCTGCTCGTCGCAGTCCATCGAGATGACCCAGTCGTAGCCACGGAAATCAGCCCATTCGAGCATGTCCTGCATGGCGCGCCCGTACCCACGGTTCTTCCCGTGGCGGATGACCTCGACCGGATGCCGGGCGAGGAGCGAGGGCGTGGTGTCCGTCGAGCCATCGTCGATGACGAGGATCTCGCCGCCGAAGCCCGCGGCGTGGCGCGCGACCTCGCCCAGCACGCGGTCGACCGACTTCTCCTCGTTGAACACGGGAATCGCGATGAGGATGCGCGGAGTCGGTGCAGTCATTGGGTGCGCTCGAGGTGGGTGAGGACCGTGTGTTCGACGGTCTTGCGCGGGAAGATTCCAAGGACGCGCAGTTCCTCGGTCCGTTCCTCGGCGACCACGCCGCGCCCCTCCGCGACGTAGAGGCGGGCGGTCACGTGTGCCTTCGCCACGTCGAGATCGATGTCGAAGACGAGATCGAGGACGCTCGTGTCGATCTGCGCACCCGCAACGGTCACGGTCGCCTCGCCGGCGAGGCGGAGGCTGCGGGTCGCGCGCCCGCTTCCGCGCGGAGTGCGCTTGGGAAGCGTCAGGACGCGCATGTCGCTCGCGCCCTCCAGGAGCGGGGCAGACGCCGAGAGCTTGGTCGCGAAGGCAAGACCCTCGTTGAAGAGGCTCGCGGATCTCTCGGCGTAGGTAATGACCTCGCGCAGCAGCAAGGACCCGTCGGCTGCCTGGGAAAAGCGCATGTCTTCCGAAGGTTCCGCTGGCTTCCCCGATGCAAGCAGCGTCTCGACGACGTGGATCTCGTCACCGCGCCGCTCGATCCGTTGCTCGATGCTCGCACCCTTGCGGTTGCCCTCGAAGACGTGATACGTCGCGACGGTTCCAGGCGCGCGAACGAGTTCATCGGCCGCAACGGCGCGGATCGCGGGGCGCAGGGGACCCGCGGCAAAGGCAGGCGGCGCAACGTCCGCTCGATTGAGCGCCGCGCAGCCGATCGAGGCCTGCGTCGCGAGAATCGCAGCGATCGCCAACGCGCGCATCAGTCGACCGGAAGGCCCTTCGCCTTCCACAGCGCGCGCAAGTCCTCGAGGTCGATGAGCTCGGTCACCGAGCCGTCGAGATCGACGCGGCGGACGCGCTTCCCGGAGCCATCGAAGTCCTGCACGATCTTGGCGGGGGCCGAGCCCTGCTGGGTCTCGAGCCTCCAGCCATTCTCGATGCGCGTCCATGTCTCGCGTCGCTGTGGAAGCTTGAGATCGCGCTGGTCGAAGGCGTAGTCCTTGAACTCCAGGCGCGGGGATGTCGCCTCGCGCGGCAGCAGCTCGCCGAGCACGATCAGCTCCGCCTGCGAGAGATACACGGGAGGCAGCGGGTACTCCGTCGGTTCGCGGGTCATGCCGTCGCGGCTCGCGGAAATCACCTTCAGCGTCGGACGCGGCGCGCCGGTGGTCGGGGCGGGACGGATTCCCGTCTGCGCCGCCGACCGGCTGGCGCGCTTGTGGCGCTCGGTCGTGCGCAGCGACCACGCCTCGCTCGCGCGGTCCCACCGCACGAAATAGCGGCTTTGCGCGTCGACCGTGTGCGTCGGGTCGTCGTTCACGATGATGCGTGCGTCGATCAGCGCGAGCAGTCCCTCGTCGCTGTCCTCGCCCTCGAGTTCCTTCGCGTCCTTCGAGGCATCGATCTCGCCCTGGCGACCCTCGCGGGCGCGCACCACCATGTAGCCGAAGTCCTTCTTGCCGCCGCCGTCGTCGGGCCGCCACATGCGGTAGACGCGGGGCTTGTCGTCGGCGGCTTCGCGCAGTGTTTCGGGGCGAATGCGCGCGAGAAGCTCGGCGCCGCGCGCAAGGAGGTCTGTGTTCTCGAGCGCAGCGGCGGTGGTGTCGCGGAGTTCGATCGTCGCAAACGCGCGCTCGAGGAGCGTGCGCGTGCGCGCGAAGTCGGCGTCGCCGATCACCATCGAGAACACGAGGTAGGTGTCGCGCGCGCTCGGCACCACGAGCATGCCGGTGATGCCGCGGCCTCCGCCATCGAGAGGAACGCCGAGATACACGGCATGTGCCTCGCGTCCGGCGATCGTGCGCGCCTCGTTGGCGAGGACTTCGAACTTCTGGTCGCGCTTGCGGAGGTCGGCGAGGTAGTCCTCGCACTGGGTCTTTGCGGTGGTCTCGGCGCGCGAGGCGGTGATGCTCGCCGCCCGCATTCGCCAACTCGGCGCTTCGGCGCCCTCCGAAAGCAGGTAGCTCAGGGTGGGGGAGCGCTCGATGCGAACGCCCGTGCCGACGGGCACCCGCATGCGGAATCCAAGGGCTTCGGCCTCGAGCGGCTCGGCGGCGAGTCCGTCGGCAGCCCTTTTGTTCTCGGACAATGCGTTCTGCAGGGCGCTCTGCACGCCCGAGAACTCAGGCTCAATGAGCGCGGAAGCGGGGGTGACCCCAAGCGCGAGGGTCATGAGGATTCCAGCCGCGGGAGAGAGGTTCTCGCTTGGAGTGCGTCTGCATTTCATGATGGGCGCGGATGGTAGGGCACTGCGCGACCGCGTACCTGCGGGACCTCGGAGCGGCCCTGAAATCGGCCTGAACCGCAGGTGGCCCATAACGCGCCGCCCCCAATCCGCTCAAGTACCGATGCGTTCGTGCGTTGACAGCAACGGTGGATTTGCTATCTTCGCCGATTCGCGCCACTTCGGCTTTGCCGCCGTTGGGCGCGATCGTCTCTGCGTTGCATCGATGATGCGCGCGCGGCGAGTTGGCAAGTGATCAGTGTGAACGCAGCGGTGTGCACCGCTGCGAGAACGAGCAAGCAACACGAACGAGGCGACACTCAATGACTGGCGGCAAGTTCCGGATTCGCATGGAGGCCTACGACCATCAAGCTCTCGACGCTTCGGCGCGCGAGATTGTCGACCAGGCCAAGCGCACCGGCGCACGCGTCGCGGGACCAATCCCGCTTCCGACGCGCCGCGAGATCTACACGGTCAACCGTTCGCCGTTCATCGACAAGAAGTCGCGCGAGCAGTTCGAGATCCGAACGCACAAGCGCGTGATCGACATCACGGATTGGAATCACCGCACCACCGATGCGCTGCAGCGCCTCGTCGTGCCGGCCGGTGTGTTCCTCCGCATCAAAGCCTGATTTCACGCATCGCGGCGAGCACTGCCGCGATGCTGAGAGTGAACCGGTTCGGCGAAGAACCCGCCGAACCTGGTACGGAACAGTTCCCGCGAGCGTCATGTGCGCCACCCGCAAGCCGAGTGGCGAACCCCTGACGGAAACCCCAAGCCAGCGAAAATCTGGACAGCGAAAGAGCCTGACACTATGAGCAGCACTCACCTCAAGATCGCGATCCTCGGCCGCAAGATCGGCATGACGCGCTTCTTCCTCGAGGACGGCAGGAACATCCCCGTCACGGTCATCGAGGCCGGTCCCTGCGTCGTCACGCAGGTCAAGACCGCAGACCGTCACGGCTACTCGGCCGTCCAGATCGCCTTCGACGACATGAAGGCTCGCAACTCGACGATCCCAATGATCGGTCACGATGCGAAGGCCGGCAGCGCGCCGAAGCGCATGCACCGCGAGATCCGCGTCGCCGACGATGCAACGGCGAATGGCTTCCAGCTCGGCCAGACGATCGACGTGAGCGCCCTCGAGGGCACGCAGTACGTCGACGTCGTCGGCACCAGCAAGGGCAAGGGTTTCGCGGGCAACATGAAGCGCAACAACTTCAAGGGCATGTGCGCGACGCACGGCACCGAGCGCAAGCACCGCACTTCGGGCGGCATCGGCTCGCACGGCACCGACCGTGGCCATGGCGCCAAGATCAAGAAGGGCAAGCGCATGTCCGGCCACATGGGTGACGAGCGCGTCACCGTGCGCAGCCTCGACGTTGTCAAGATCGATGCCGAGAAGAACCTGCTGCTCGTCAAGGGCCCGGTTCCCGGCGCAAACGACGGATACCTCTACATCCGTCCCGCCACGCGCCTCTTCAAGCGCAAGGCGAAGAAGCTCGCGAAGTAAGCGAGTGGTTGAGGATAAGCCCAGCTGGCGCGTGAGCCAGTCGGGAGCGTGTGAGGTGAAGTGACGGCCTGAGCCCTGCAACAAGGCACTCAGGCGCCAGCGAGGCCCGCGAGGGAACCGGTTGGCAAGACAAGTACCGGGTCACGGCAAGGCGAACGCCAAGCCACGACCCATTCACCGAGTCGAGTCCTGCCCCGTGCCGCCAAAAATAGGCACGCGGAGGATGAAGCGAAGAGCGGGCGAAGCCCGCGAGAGGCGAAGCAAATGATCGAACTGCCGATCTACGATTCCACCGGCAAGAAAGTCGACAGCCTGAAGATTGACGAGCAGACGCTCGGCGGAGAGATCCGTCACGCGCTCCTCAAGCAGGCGTACGTCATCACCCACGGCAACCAGCGACAGGGCTCCGCGCGCACCAAGAGCCGCGGAGACATCGAGGGTTCGACCCGCAAGCTCTACAAGCAGAAGGGCACCGGCAACGCCCGCGCAGGCGCCGCCCGCACCCCGATCCGCAAGGGCGGCGGCGTGACCTTCAAGAAGACCCGCACCCGCGAGGACTTCCGCCACGAGCTTCCCAAGAAGATGCGCCGCCTCGCGAACCGCAACGCGCTTCTCGCGAAGCTCGTCGACAACGAGGTCAAGTGCTTCGCCGCGCTCGATTTCAAGGCGCCGAAGACCTCGGACTTCGCCAAGATGATCGAGGCCGTCGGCATCAACCGCACGTGCCTGGTCGCTACCGCGAAGACCAACCGCAACGCGATGCTCTCCGCGCGCAACGTCGCCAACGTCGACGTCTGCCGCATCGACCAGCTCAACGCGTTCGACCTGCTCAATCACCGCTTCCTCGTCGTGGACAAGGCGTCGCTCGTCTCGTTCCTCGACGGCTCCTGCTTTGAGGCTCCGGCCGCGAAGGAGGCCAAGTAATGGATCCCATCCACATCATCGTTCGCCCGCTCGTGACTGAAAAGGCCACCTGGGCCTCGGGCCACTACAACCGCTTCGCGTTCGAGGTGTCGAAGCTCGCGAGCAAGACCGACATCAAGAAGGCCGTCGAGTCGCTCTACAAGGTTCGCGTGCTCGGCGTCGCGACGCAGACCCGTCGCCTCCGCAACCGTGCGTACAAGTACGGAATCGTCGAGGGCAAGACCTGGAAGCGCGCCGTCGTCAAGATCCACCCCGAAGACAAGATCGAGCTCTTCTGAGCCTTGAGGTAAACCACAATGGCAATTCGCGTTTACAAGAAGGTCACCAACGGACGCCGCAACGCGTCGGTGAACCTGCACTCGGAAGTGACGAAGAAGAGCCCTGAGAAGAGCCTTCTCGCGCCGCTCGTGCGTGGCTCGGGCCGCAACGTCCAGGGCAAGATCACGATCCTCGGCCGTGGCGGCGGTCACAAGCGCCGCTACCGCAAGATCGACTTCCGCCGCAACAAGGATGGCGTCGCCGCCACCGTCGTCGGCATCGAGTACGACCCCAACCGCTCCTCGCACATCGCGCTGCTGAAGTACGCCGATGGCGAGATGCGCTACATCATCTCGCCCAAGGGCCTCAACGCGGGTGACACCGTGATGAGCTCGACGGACGCGATCGACCCGAAGCCTGGCAACAGCATGCCGCTCAAGCATGTCCCCACCGGTCTCGCCGTGCACAACGTCGAGATCGAGGCGGGCGCGGGCGGCCGCCTCTGCCGCGGCGCGGGCATGTACGCCCGCCTCACCAATAAGGAAGGCCGCTGGGCCACCCTCGTGCTCCCGTCCGGTGAAATCCGGCAGGTCTCGATGGAGTGCCGCGCGACCGTCGGTGAAGTCGGCAACTCCGACCACTCGAACGTCGTGATCGGCAAGGCCGGCCGCAACCGCTGGAAGGGCCGTCGCCCGACCACCCGCGGTATCGCCATGTCGCACCACACCCACCCGCACGGCGGTGGCTCGGTGTCGAAGGGCGGTCGCGAGCCCGTGAACTCCTCAGGCACGCAGGCCAAGGGTGGTCGCACCCGTCGCTACGGCAAGTCGAGCGACGCGCGCATCATCCGCCGTCGCAAGAGCCGCCGCTACGGCCAGCTCAAGCTGTGATCGGCCTCGCTGCGCGAAACTGATTTCGAACCGAAGAATCCGACAGACACTCAGCTCAAGACTCAGCTCACGAGTTTCAACCAAGAGATCCAACCATGTCTCGCTCGCTCAAGAAGGGTCCATACGTCGTCGAGAGCCTGTACCGCAAGGTGCAGAAGCTCGAGGCGGCCAACAAGCGCTCGCCCATCAAGACCTGGGCTCGCGCGTGCACCATCGTCCCCGAGTTCATCGGCCACACCTTCCAGGTGCACAACGGCCGGCAGTTCGTCGACGTCTACTGCACCGAGGACATGGTCGGTCACAAGCTCGGCGAGTTCGCGCACACCTGCGTGTTCCGCGGCCACACCAATAAGAAGGAAGAGCTGGGCTCGCCGTCCTGATCGGCGCGCTGCCTAGGCAACTAGCTCCCCCCACGAGGTTCACCACCATGGCATTCAACGCCAGCCACCGATTCGCCCGCATCGCGCCCCGCAAGGCGCGCCTCGTCGCTGACATGATCCGCGGCAAGCGCGTCGACGAGGCGCTCACCGCGCTCGACTTCTCGAAGAAGCGCGGCGCTGCGTTCATCTCCGTCGTGCTCAAGAGCGCGATCGCCAACGCTGAGGAGAAGAACGCCGACCCGACCAAGCTCGTCGTGAGCGAGTCGCGCGTCGACGAGGGTCCGACCCTCGATCGCTTCCAGCCCAAGGACCGCGGTCGCGCGCACCCCATCCGCAAGCGCACCAGCCACATTCACATCGCAGTCGAGGAGCGCGGGGCGTAATCGCTCCGGAGATTCACTATGGGACAGAAGGTCCATCCATTCGGTTTCCGCGTCGGCATCACCGAAGCCCATCGCTCGCGCTGGTTCGCACCGAAGGCGCTCTTCGGCAGCCTGCTGGTCGAGGACTACAAGATCCGCCAGTACGTCGACAAGCGCCTCAACCGAACGCCGCCGTTCGCGGCCGTCAGCGACGTCCTCATCGAGCGCACGCGCGATGAGCTCACCGTCATCGTGAAGACCGCCCGCCCGGGCCAGGTCGTCGGCCTCAAGGGCGCCGGCATCGAATCGCTGACCAAGGATCTCCAGACCCTCACCGGCCGCAAGGTCGTGCTGAAGGTCGTCGAGATCAAGAACCCCGACCTCGACGCCAAGCTCATCGCCGAGAGCATCGGCGAGCAGCTGAAGAAGCGCGCGAACTTCCGCCGCGTCCTCAAGATGCGCGCAGAGAGCTCGATGCAGAACGGCGCGAAGGGAATCCGCATCCTCCTCGCCGGCCGCCTTGGCGGCGCCGAGATGAGCCGCACCCTCGACACCCGCCTCGGCTCGATCCCGCTGTCGACCCTCCAGGCGAACGTCGAGTACGCGGTCGCGCACAGCTCGACCACCTACGGCGTGATCGGCGTGAAGGTGTGGGTCTTCAAGGGCCTGTACACCGAGCATGACGAGGATCAGACCCACTCGAGCGCAGCCGGTGGCCGCGCCCGCGCCCGCGGTCGTCGTTGATGCCCCGCAGTTGATGAATCAGTGACCGAACCCAACGATCGAGGTCGAAGCGCCTGAGGACGAGTCCTCTGCGCGAGACCGACAGAAGACAGAAGACGAGGACCCCATGTCCAACCTGATGCCAAAGCGAGTCAAGTTCCGCAAAGAGCAGCGCGGCAAGCTCAAGGGCAACGCCACGCGCGGCAACTACGTTGCCTTCGGCGACTACGGCCTGCAGACCCTCGAGCCGCACTGGCTCACGGGCCGCCAGATCGAGGCCGGCCGTATCGCGGCTCAGCACTTCCTCCGCCGTCAGGGCAAGATCTTCATCCGCGTGTTCCCCGACAAGCCGGTGTCGAAGAAGCCGCTCGAGACCCGAATGGGTACCGGAAAGGCCGACGTCGACTACTGGGCGGCGCGCATCAAGCCGGGCACGATCCTTTTCGAGATCGCCGGCGTCCCCGAGGACCTCGCCAAGCAGGCGATGGCGCGCATCGCCTACAAGATGCCCGTCAAGTGCCGCTTCGTCGGCCGCCGCATCGCGGTCTAAGCGCGTGAGTCAAACGAGTCTATTTCGAGGCACCACCTCTGAGGCAATCCATGAAGCCCGCTGAAGTCCGCAAGCTCTCCACCGTCGATCTCAAGGGCGAGGCAACCCGCCTCCGCCGCGAGCTCTTCGACCTTCGTTGCCAGACGACCACCGAGAAGGTCGCCGACAACTCCCGCATCGGCAAGGCCCGCAAGGACCTCGCCCGCGTCCTCACCGAGCAGAACGCCCGCGCCAAGACCGCGGCGAAGAAGAACTGAGACCCCCATGCCGACGACCACTGAAATCGTCATCCCCGAGACCTCGCCGCGCCGCATCGGCATCGTCGAGAGCGACAAGCGCAACAAGACGCGCAAGGTCGTGATCGCCTACTCCGGCAAGCACGCGAAGTACGGCAAGTACATGCGCAAGCGCACGGTCCTCCAGGTCCACGACGAGAAGAACGAGTCGCATCTCGGCGATCGCGTCGAGGTGGCCGAGTGCCGCCCGATCTCGAAGACCAAGTCCTGGGTCCTCGTCCGCGTCGTTGAGCGCGCGCCCGAGGGCGGAGCCATCACCTTCGGTGAGAGCGCCTGAGCAAGTTCAAGAGTGAATTGACGCCGGCATCGTCCGGCGATGGAGCCAAGCAATGATCCAGAAGGAATCACGACTCGAGGTTGCCGACAACAGCGGCGCGAAGGAAGCCATGGTCATCGGCGTCCTCGGATCCTCGACTGCGACCGGACGCTTCACCCGCCTCACCATGGGCGTGGGCGACCGCGTCGTCTGCACCGTCAAGAAGGCGCTGCCGAACGGCGACGTCAAGGCCGGCGACAAGGTCCAGGCCGTCATCGTCCGCTGCAAGTTCCCGACCCGCCGCGACGACGGCTCGTACGTGCGCTTCGATTCGAACGCATGCGTGCTCGTCGACAAGGACGGCAACCCGAAGGGCACCCGCATCTTCGGCGCCGTCGCCCGCGAGCTCCGCGAGAAGAACTTCATGAAGATCGTGTCGCTCGCGACGGAGGTGATCTAACCATGCCACGCCACATTCGCAAGGGTGACACCGTCATCGTGACCCGCGGCGCCTCGAAGGGCGTCGTCGGCGAGATCCTTCGCATCATCGACGAGGGCGAGCGCGTCGTCGTCAAGGGCGCGAACATCCAGACCAAGCACGTCAAGCCGACGCAGGCGCGCCCGCAGGGCACCATCCTCAAGCAGGAAGGTCCGATCCACGCGTCGAACGTCAGCCCCGTCGTCGACGGCAAGCCGACCCGCGTGCGATTCGTGACCAAGCCTGACGGCTCGAAGGTCCGTGTCGCTGCCCGCGGCGGCAAGGAGCTCCACGTTCTCCACGGGGCCCGCAAGAAGAAGTAACCAGTCCATCACGGCCAAGGTCGCGGCTCGTCCGCGACACAGCAGAAAGCAAGATCCATGGCACACGTCAACCGCCAGTACCCCCGACTCCAGCAGGCCTACATCGACGTCGTCGGTCCGAAGGCCATCAAGGAGTTCGGTCTCGAGAACAAGCACCAGGTTCCCCGCCTCGTCAAGATCGTGGTCAACGCCGGCGTCGGCAAGTACCTCGACAACGCGAAGCTCAAGCCCGAGGTGCGCGATCAGTTCATCGCCAACTTCTCCACGATCACCGGCCAGAAGCCGATCATGATCAAGGCGAAGAAGGCAGTCGCTCAGTTCCGCGTCCGCGAGGGCATGCCGTCGGCGTTCATGGTCACCCTTCGCCGCGACCGCATGTGGCACTTCATGGACCGCCTGATCAACCTGGCGATCCCCCGTATCAAGGACTTCCGCGGCGTGAAGGACCGGTCGTTCGACAAGGGCGGCTCGTACTCCATGGGCCTCACCGAGCAGGCCGTGTGGCCCGAGATCAACATGGCCAACGCCACGATCACGCACGGCATGCACATCACCTTCGTGTTCGAGAACTCGGATCCGAAGATGAGCCGCTTCGTCCTGGCCGAGCTCGGCATGCCGTTCGTCAAGCCGGAAGAGCGCAAGAAGAAGAGCTGAATAGAGATTCCAAGCACCCGCGCGGATTCATCCACTGAATCGACCACGCGCAACGAGAAACACACGGATCAAACCACATGGCCAGCACGCGTACCTTCAACAAGATGAAGCGCAAGCCGAAGTTCAGCACCCGTTCCGAGGTGCGCTGCGAGATCACGGGCCGCAAGCGCGGCGTGTATCGCAAGTTCCGCATCTGCCGTCACATGCTCCGCGAGCTCGCGCTGCAGGGCATGATCCCCGGGATGCGCAAGGCAAGCTGGTGATCCGAACCAACACGAACTGAACCGACCCGCCCCGCGATCTCGCGGGGGACAGGAGCCTAAGAAATGTCCGTCCAAGACCTCACCGCCGACATGCTCACCCGCATCCGCAACGCCGTGCGGAACCGCGAGAAGTCCGTCGTCGTGATCAGCAACAAGCTCAACCGCGGCGTCGCCGGCGTCCTCAAGGACGAAGGCTACATCTCCGACTTCGAGTGCGTGACCGATGGCCGCCAGGGCATCATCCGCATCGCGCTCAAGTACGGCACGCGCGGCGAGAACATCATCAACGAGATCCGCCGCGTGTCGAAGACGGGCTGCCGTACCTACGCGCCCGTCGGCGAGCTGCCGCGCCCGATGCAGGGCCTCGGCATCTCGATCGTCTCGACGAGCCGTGGAATCATGTCCGACCGCAAGGCGCGCGAGATGCGCGTCGGCGGCGAGGTGGTCGCGACGGTCTGCTAAGGCCGGCACGACGCGAAGACGAGTCGAAAGAGCACGCGAAGCAAAGATTGCATAGACCGACAGGAGCAAGCCATGTCGCGCATCGGTAAGAAGCCCATCATCGTCCCCGGCAACTGCAAGGTCGCCGTGAACGCCAGCACCCGCGAGGTCGCCATCACGGGACCGAAGGGCGAGACCCTGAAGGTCTCGTACCGCCCGGAGATCTCCGTCGCCTGGAACGAGAAGGATCGCCACATCGTGTGCAGCACGGACATGGCGAAGCTCGATGAAGGCGATCGCAAGGCGTTCTGGGGCACCACCCGCGCCAACATCAACAACTGCATCAAGGGCGTCACCGAGGGCTACTCGGAGAAGCTCGAGATCATCGGCGTCGGCTACAGCGCCAAGATCGTCGGCAAGAACCTCGAGCTCAAGCTCGGCTTCGCCAACACGATCGTGCTCGCCGTGCCGCAGGGCGTGAAGGTCGACATCGCCACCGAAGGCGGCATCTTCGTCACCATCAGCGGCGCGGATCGCCAGCGCGTCGGTGAGTTCGCCGCAGCCATCCGCTCGAAGCGCAAGCCGGAGCCGTACAACGGCAAGGGCATCAAGTACGTCGGCGAGACCATCATCCGCAAGCAGGGCAAGGCGACGGGCGGCTGATCGCGATGCGGCGAAGCACTTCGCCGCGCCCCCGATCGAGTCCCCTCCGCAGCATCAAGACAGAAGGCAGCAAACCATGAACCGAATGACCATCAAGCGCGTCCGTCGAGCCCGCCGCAAGCAGGGTGTCCGCAAGGAGATCCTCGGCGTCCCCGACCGTCCGCGTCTCTCGGTGTTCCGCTCTCTCAACCATGTCTACGCGCAGGTGATCGACGACCTGACCGGCAAGACCCTCGCCTCGGCCTCGACCCGCGACAAGGGCTTCGCCGACAAGGGTGCCAAGATGGCCGAGGCGACCGCCGTCGGCAAGCTCGTCGCCCAGCGCGCGAAGGACAAGGGCGTGTCGAAGGTCGTCTTCGACCGAAACGGCTACCTCTATCACGGCCGCATCAAGGCGCTCGCCGATGGCGCGCGCGAGGGCGGACTCCAGTTCTGATCGATCTGACAACGCGTGCGCGCTGATCGCGCGGCATCGCGAACGAAAATAGGCCTCACCATGGCAGAGCTCATCGACGAAACTTCATCCATCGAGTCGACGACCGTCGGCGTCTACCGCACCTCGTCGACCGTCGCAGGCGGTCGCCGCTTCAGCTTCTCGGCGATGGTCGTCGTCGGCGACCGTCGTGGTCGCGCCGGCATCGGCTACGCGAAGTCGAACCAGGTGCCCCAGAGCATCGAGAAGGCGCAGAAGGAAGGCCGTCGCAAGATGAGCCAGTTCCAGCTGCAGGGGAAGACCATTCCCCACATGGTTGTCGGCCGCTTCGGCGCGACGACCGTGAAGCTGATCCCCGCAGCGCCTGGTACCGGCGTCATCGCAGGCGCCGCCGTGCGCGCGGTGCTCGAGATGATCGGCGTGCAGGACTGCCTGACCAAGGTCTACGGGTCCAGCAACCCGAAGAACGTCGTCAAGGCCACGATGAGTGCGCTCGAGACCATGCGCTCGCGCCAGCACGTCGAGGCCCTGCGCGGCGTGACGCTGCCTGAGACCGGCGTTGAGCTCGCGATCAAGCGCGGCGCCGCCTTCATGACCACCAAGAGTGGCGAGAAGATGGCTGCCCCGAAGAACACCGTCGGCGAGGAGAACCGCCGCGGTGGCCGTGGTGGTCCGCGCGGCGGACGTGGTGGACCGCGCAGCAGCAGCCGCCCACCCGAGGGTGGCGACGGCGGAGCTCCCGCTGCAGAGGCGCCTGCCGCCAGCTGATGGTCCCGAGTGAGTTGAGTTGACTTCCCTGCACCTGCCCACGGGTGGGTGTGAACGATAGAGACAGCGATTCCCGGCGCCGAGCGCCGATCTGGAGAACTCCAGTCATGATGATCCACGACATCACAGCCAAGGTTGGCCCGCACAAGAAGATCAAGCGCCTCGGTCGCGGCGAAGGCAGCGGCAAGGGCGGCACCTCTGGCCGCGGACACAAGGGCGCCAAGAGCCGTGCAGGCTGGAACAGCCGTCCGTCCTACGCGGGCGGCGCGACGCCGTTCGCCCGCCGCTTCCCGAAGCGTGGCTTCTCGAACGCGGGCTTCCGCACCGAGTACTACGTGATCAACGTGCGCGAGCTCGAGAAGAACTTCGAGTCGGGCGCGACCGTGGACATCGACACCCTTGTCAAGCTCGGCCTGGTCCCGAACTCCAAGCTCGGGCTCAAGGTTCTCGGTACGGGCGACCTCAAGAAGAAGCTCATGGTCACGGCAGCCGCGTTCAGCGCGAGCGCCAAGGCCAAGATCGAGGCTGCAGGCGGAACTTGCACCGAAGCGGGCAAGTAAGCCGAAAGAGACTGAAATGTCGGCCCCCGCTACGGGTAGTTCGTTGCTCAAGGCCTCGCTCCGAACCTGAGACCCCGAGTATCTGATGTTTCAAGCCTTCGCGAACATCTTCAAGATCCCTGAGCTCCGACGCCGTGTTCTGTTCACGCTCGGGCTCCTCGCCATCTACCGCATCGGCTTCGTCATTCCCCTCGTGGGCGTGGACCAGAGCGCGCTCAAGGACGCTGCGGAGAAGGCCAGCCAGGACAGCACCGGCTTCGGCCGCATCCTTGAGTACGCATCGATCTTCTCGGGCGGCAGCCTGCAGCAGTCGACGATCTTCGGCCTCGGCATCATGCCGTACATCACGGCGTCGATCATCTTCCAGTTGCTCGCGACGGTCTGGAAGCCGCTGCAGGAGCTGAAGAAGGAAGGCACGTCGGGCCAGACCAAGATCAACGAGTGGACGCGCTACGCGACCGTCGCGCTCTGCTTCATCCAGGGCGTGATGTGGCTGTCGTACCTGCGCCAGTCGGGTCTCGTGCAGCCGACGTTCCTCTCCGGCGGAGGCATGATCACCTTCTACGCCGCGGGCGTCGCAGGCCTCACGGCAGGCAGCCTGTTCCTCATGTGGCTTGGCGAGCAGATCGACAAGTACGGCATCGGCAACGGCGTCTCGCTCATCCTCACCGCTGGCATCCTCTCGCGCATGCCAAGCGCTGTGGAGTGGGTGTGGTCGAACTTCGACTCGTCGATCGACGCGGAGCCGGGCCGCCTGAGCCCCATCGGACTCATCCTGATCCTCGTCGGCTTCGTCGTCGTCGTGGCCGGTGCGATCGTGATCACGGTCGCCCAGCGTCGGATTCCGATCCAGCAGGCGAAGCACACGCGCGGCCGCCGCGTCTTCGGCGGACAGCGCCAGTATCTCCCGCTGCGCCTCAACCACGCCGGCGTCATGCCGATCGTGTTTGCCAGCTCGCTGATGATCTTCCCGTCGAGCATCTTCGCTTGGCTCCAGACCCGCGCCATCCAGGGCGGCTCTGACAGCTGGTGGCAGTCGACGACGAGCTTCCTGGCCATCAACAGCCAGATGGGCAAGTTCCCGTACATCCTGTGCGAGATCCTGATGATCTTCTTCTTCAGCTACTTCTGGACCACCGTGCAGTTCAGCCCGGATGAGATGTCCAAGCAGCTCAAGCAGAGTGGATCGTTCATCCCCGGCTACCGTCCAGGCCCGCGCACCGCGGAGTACCTGGAGACGGTGATGGAGCGGATCACCTACGTCGGCGCAGGCTTCCTTGCCGCGATCGCCGTCATCCCGACCGTCATCAGCTCGAGCATGGGCATCCCGCTCTTCGTCTCGCAGTTCCTCGGCGGCACTGGTCTCCTGATCGTCGTGAGCGTCGGACTCGACCTCATCCAGCGCATCGAGGCCAACCTGCTCATGCGCAATTACTCTGGATTCCTCGCGCAGGGCGCCAATGATTCCAAGGCTCCGCGAATCCGGAGCCGAACAGGCTGACATGAGCGATGGGCTGACCATCGCCCCCGCGCGCGACGCGCGCATCCACCGCGGTGCCTCCCGAGTCTTGAACGGAGGGACCGCGGTTTCGCCAACGGTTCGTTCGCGGGCGGTGCTCCCGCTCCGGTCGATCGAGGACATCGACGCGATCGATGCGGCAGGGGCGATCGTCGCGCAGGCGCTCGACGATGCGCGCCATGCGTGCGTCGCCGGCGTCACGACCATCGAGCTCGATGCGATCGTGCGTGAGCGCATCGTCGCGAGCGGTGCGCAGCCCATCTTCCTGGGTTATCGCGGCAGCGCCTCGTCGAACATGTCGCAGCGCGAGCCGTATCCGGCATCGACCTGCATCTCGGTGAACGATGAACTCGTGCATGGCGTCCCGGGCAACCGCGTCATCCGCTCGGGTGATCTCGTGTCGATCGATGCGGGAGCACGGCTCGATGGCTGGTGTGCTGACAGCGCCATCACCGTCTGCGTCGGTCAAGTCTCGGCAGAGGCGCGCGCGCTCCTCGGATGCGCCGAAGAGATGCTCGCGCACGCGGTCACCGTCATCCGTCCAGGCATCCGCTGGAGCATGGTCGCGCGCGAGCTCGAGCAGATCGCGGTGGACGCTGGCTTCTCCGTCGCGGTCGACTTCGTCGGCCATGGAATCGGTCGCGAACTCCACGAGCCGCCGCAGGTGCCGTGCAGCGTGTACGCGTCGTATCTCGAGAAGGGCGACTTCACGCTGCGGCCGGGCATGGTGCTCGCCGTCGAGCCGATGGTGGTCGCCGAGCCTCCGCAGCGGAATGCGCGCGGCGAGCTGGTGAATCCCGCCGTGACTCTCGCGGACGATGGATGGACCGTCGTCGTGAACTCGGGCGCGGCGAGCTGCCACGTCGAGCACACCATCGCGGTGACGCGCGATGGCTGCCGCATCCTCACATCCTCCAGCAACCAAGCCTGCGGAGCGGTGCCCGTCGCACGCCGCGCAGGCTGAACGAAGACAGTCAAGAGACCAGGATCACAGGACCCGCATCGCGAGATCGCGGGATCCAGAACAGAAGGCCACGATCAGATGGCGAAGGAAGACAAGATCACACTCGACGCCGAGGTCACCGAGGCGCTCCCCGATGCGATGTTCAAGGTCCGCTTGCAGAACGACCAGGAGATCATCGCCTATGTGAGCGGCAAGATGCGGAAGTTCTTCATCCGCATCCTTCCCGGCGACCGCGTCACCGTCGAGATGAGCCCCTATGACATGACGAAGGGCCGCATCGTCTACCGCTACTGAGACTGAACCCCGCGAGGGGCACGACCGAGAACTTCCCGATTTCCAAAGCGGAATCGGACACAAACGTCAGAGAACTGAAGACAGGAGACCCACCATGAAGGTTCGCTCGAGCATCAAGCGCCGTACCCGCGACTGCCAGATCGTTGTCCGCAAGGGCAAGCGTCTGGTCATCAACAAGAAGAATCCCCGTCTGAAGCAGCGCCAGGGCTGACTCCTACGGGAATTTGGGTACAATCGCCCCTTCCCCCCGAGTCGGCGCACGTCGCCGAACCGCGGAGGAGTCATCGGAACAAGCGCGATCTTGCCGCGTGGCGGCAGGACGCATCGGAATGTGTGTGATGGGCCTTGCAGCAGGGCTGTAAGCGCCGACTGGAGCCTGACATGCCGCGTATTGCTGGTATCGATATCCCCGAGAAGAAGAAGATCGGCGTCTCGCTGCGCTACGTCTTCGGCATTGGTCCGAAGGTTGCGCTCGACATCCTGCGCGAGGTCGGCATCGACCCCGAGCGTCGCACCAACGACCTCAAGGAGCAGGAGATCGCCGCGATCGCGGGCGTGATCGACTCGAAGTTCGTCGTCGAAGGCGCGCTTCGTCGCCAGATCCAGCAGGACGTGCAGCGCCTGAAGGACATCAAGAGCTATCGCGGTGATCGTCACCGTCGCTCGCTCCCCGTGCATGGGCAGCGCACGCGCTCGAACTCGCGCACGCGCAAGGGCAAGAAGAAGACCGTTGCCGGCAAGAAGGGCGTGAAGGGCTAATCAGCGTTTCACGGCTGCGGCGAAGTACTTGCCGCAGCCTGGAGCCACGGATCCGGCGAAGTACTCGCCGGAACCTGGAGGTCAGGATGGCGGCGAATTGCTCGCTGCAGCCTGAACGCCGAGTGAATCAAGCCCCGATCGCGACAGGACAGAACCAGAGATCTCACGATGAATACTCAGAATCCATCCGCCGGCGGCGCAGCGCCCGCCTCCTCGAAGAAGAAGATCCGTAAGAACGTGCTCCGTGGCATCGTTCACGTGAACGCCACGTTCAACAACACGCTCGTCACCATCACCGATGTGAATGGCGAGACGATTGCGTGGGACTCGGCGGGCACCGTCGGCTTCAAGGGCGCTCGCAAGTCGACGCCGTTCGCCGCCAGCCGCGCCTCCGAGAAGGCCGTTGGCAAGGCGAAGCGCGTCGGCCTCAAGGAGGTCGAGGTTCGCGTGAAGGGACCCGGACCGGGTCGCGAGAGCGCGATCACCGCGCTGCAGGCGAATGGTCTGCGCGTGACCGCGGTCGAGGATCACACGGCGATCCCGTTCAACGGCTGCCGTCCGCCGAAGAAGCGCCGCGTGTGAGAGCTGCATCCGGAGAGCATTCTTCGGATGCGAGTGTGCGAAAGAGCAAACAACCGTCGGTTCGGCGACAGCCGCTCCGACGACTTCCCTGGATCTCCTGCACAGAAGGCACCCACCGATCGACAGCGGTGGTCATCCGAGCTGCAGGGGTGTCGAACAAGGGCGGAAGCCCGAATCTGTCGAAGGCCCGGAATGGGCACTAGGAGTTTCTGATGCATCTTCGTTGGCGCGGGCTCGACCTTCCCGCGAATGTCCAGATCGACACCAAGAGCCGCTCGCAGACCTTCACGCGATTCATCGCGGAACCGTTCGAGCCAGGCTTCGGTACGACCATCGGCAACAGCCTTCGCCGCGTGCTGCTCTCCTCGATCGAGGGCGCTGCGATCACCAAGGTGAAGATCAAGGGCGTCACCCATGAGTTCTCGACGATCCCGGGCGTGCTCGAGGACGTCGTCGACATCATCCTCAACATCAAGGGCGTCATCGTCGCGATGGAAGGCGATGGTCCGAAGACCATGCGCCTCTCCGCCGAGGGCCCTGGCGACGTGACCGCCGAGCTCATCGAGTGCGATGCTTCGATCCAGATCATCAATCCGGACAAGGTCATCGCCACCCTGACCGACAAGATCGACTTCGACATCGAGTTCACCGTCGAGAAGGGCCGCGGCTACATGCCCGCGACCGAGCAGATCGCCAACGACGCCGCCAAGGGCGGCGACCAGGTGATCGGCGAGATTCCGATCGACGCGATCTTCTCGCCGGTCCAGCGCGTGCGCTTCTCGACCGAGGACACCCGCGTCGGTCAGCAGACGAACTACCAGAAGCTGATCCTCGACGTGTGGACCAACGGCACCATCACGCCGGACATGGCGCTGGTTGAGTCGGCGAAGATCCTTCGCAAGCACCTCAATCCGTTCGTCCAGTTCGATGAGATCGGCGACTCGCTCGTCTCCGACGAGGTGGCCGATGCCAACGCCCAGGATGACGAGATCATCCGCAAGCTGCGCATGCCGGTCTCCGAGCTCGACCTCAGCGTCCGCGCTTCGAACTGCCTCGAGACCGCGAAGATCCGCACCGTCGGCGAGCTGGTGCAGCGCAGCGAGGACGACCTCCTCGCCGTCCGCAGCTTCGGCCGCACGTCGCTCAAGGAAGTCAAGGAAGAGCTCGAGAAGCTCGGCCTGCACCTCGGATACCCAGTGCCCGAGGGCCTGCTGAACGGCTGATCGATCGCGAATGAAGAGTCCATCCGGGCACGGCCGTGACGGCCGAGCCCATCAGACAGATACGAATAGGAACCAGTCATGCGTCACCGTGTATTTGGCAAGCAACTGTGCGTGAAGGAAGATCACCGTCGCGCGATGCTCCGCAACCTCGCCGCCGGTCTCTTCGAGCACGGGCAGATCGAGACCACGCTTCCCAAGGCGAAGGCTGTCCAGCCGTTCGTCGAGAAGCTGATCACGATGGCGAAGCGCAGCGGCCTCACCAGCCGCCGCGAGGTCGCCGCCCGCATCAACGACCGCGCGATCTTCCGCTGGGTCGTCGATGGCGAGGGTGGCGACGCCAAGAAGGGCGTGCACCAGCACTGGGACCTCCCCGGCGACGACGCCTTCGAGTTCAACCGCTACGGCGAGCTCCGCAAGGCGCCGCGGCTCGTCCAGCACCTGATGACGAAGGTCGCGCCGATGTACGCCGACCGCGCGGGTGGCTACACCCGCATCGTCAAGCTCGACAAGCGCCGCGTGGGCGACCAGACCGACCTCTGCATCCTGCAGCTGGTCGGCAAGGAAGAGGGCGCGCAGGTCTCGGGCCGCCGCTCGAACCGCCGCCGCACCGCCGACAAGCGCACGAAGTTCGCAGCCGACCGCCGCAAGGCTGGCGCCGAGGCTGCAAAGGCCGAGTGAGCTCATACAGCAGTGAATCCCAGCCGCCCCGCTCGACGGGGCGGCTGTCTTTTTCGCGCTAGACTGCGGCCATGCTTGCTGAACTCGACGCGATGGAACGCGAAGCGCTTGCTGAACTCGCCGCGGCGGCCGATGCCGCCGCGCTCGAGTCGTTCCGCGTCAGGTGGCTGGGGACGAACGGTCGCCTGCGCGGCGTCATGGATTCGCTGAAGAGCGTTCCGAAGGAGCAGAAGCCTGCGGTCGGCAAGCGCGTGAACGAGGTCAAGGCTGCCATTGAGTCGGCGTTCAACTCGAGCAAGGATTCCCTCGGTAGCGCGCCGAAGGGTCCTTCCGTCGACGTGACCGAACCAGGGCTTCCGATGGGCGAGGGTCGGCGGCATGTGCTGACCAAGACGATCGATGAGATCGTCGATGTGCTCGGCCGCATGGGCTTCTCAGTGGCCGACGGACCTGAGCTTGAGGATGAATGGCACAACTTCAATGCGCTGAACATCCCGGAGAGCCACCCCGCACGCGGTCCCGCCGACAACTTCTTCCTCGGCGGCGAGGTGGCGGGCAAGCTCCTGCTCCGCACGCAGACGTCCACGGTGCAGATTCGTGCGATGGAGGCGATGAAGCCGCCGCTCAAGATCTGCGCCATCGGACGCGTCTACCGTCCCGATGCGCACGATGCGACGCACTACTCGATGTTCCACCAGGTCGAGGGCCTGTACGTCGACCGCAAGGTGTCGATGGTGGATCTCAAGTCGACGCTGGTGCAGTTCGCCAAGGCGTTCTTTGGCGCCGAGGCGGAGATCCGCCTGCGCCCCAGCTTCTTCCCGTTCACTGAGCCGAGCGCGGAGCTCGACATGAAGATGCGGGTGATGCGCAACGGCGTGCCCGAGTGGCGCTGGATCGAGCTGGGTGGCTGCGGCATGGTCGATCCGAACGTGTTCAAGTCGGTCGGAATCGACCCGGAGGAATGGACGGGCTTCGCCTTTGGCCTCGGCATCGAGCGGGTGGCGATGCGCAAGTATGGCATCGGCGACATCCGGCTGCTATTCGAGAACGACGCGCGGTTCCTCCGCCAGTTCTGACCCGGCTGGTGCACGGCACGTGCCGTGCACCGATTGATGGAGCGACGACGCGGCAAGAGCCGCCGAGGAGAGCTCCATCACCGAGCAGCGCTCCATCACCGAGCAGCGCTCCATCACGTCGTATAGTCGGCGTTCAGCCGCACGTACTCGGTGGTCAGTCCGCAGCTGAGGAACGTGTCCGAGTTGGCTTCCGCCGTCGCGCCCTCGGTCGCGCCGAGCGAGATCACGATGTCGACATGCGAGCCATTGAACGCTGCACGGACAGCGACCTTGTCTGCGTCGACGGGCTGCCCGTCGCGGAAGATCAGGATCCCGCCGACGTGCAGCTCCAGGTCGTTCGCGCGGAAGGCCACGCCGGCGCGTCCAGCCGCCGCCACGATGCGACCCCAGTTTGGATCTCCGCCGGTGATCGCCGTCCGCACGAGCAGGCTCGACGCAACCGTCTCCGCGACCTTGAGTGCGTCAGCCTTGGTCGCCGCACCCGTCACGCGCACCGCGAGCGAGCGCTCGAAGCCCTCGCCATCGCACACGATCATCTTGGCCAGGTCGCAGGCGACCTCGCGGAAGGCGATCGCAAGTGCAGCCTCGTCGCATGGGCCTGCAAGCCCGCTTGCGAACGCGAACGCCGAATCGTTCGTGCTTGTGTCGCCATCCACCGAGATGCGGTGGTAGCTCGCGTCGGCCGCGTGACGGAGGACGCGGTCGAGCACATTCGGCTCGACGTCTGCATCGGTCGCGAGCACCGAGATCATCGTGGCCATGTCGGGACGAATCATGCCCGCGCCCTTGGCGACGCCCGAGACGCGCACGGTCCGCCCGCCGGCACACGCGATCGTCCGCGACGACATCTTCGGCTTCGTGTCCGTGGTCATGATCGCGCGCGCGAACGGCTCGAGCGAGCCGCCATCTGCAGCATGCTCGAGTCGGCTAGCCATCCTCGGGATCTCCGGCGCGATGCGCTCCATCGGAAGCTGCACCCCGATCACGCCCGTCGAGTTGACGAGCACGCTCTCGCTGGCGCAGCCGATGGCGATCGCCACGGCGTCCACCATCTCCTGCGCGTTCGCCACGCCGCGCGGGCCAGTGGCCGCGTTGGCACAGCCCGAGTTCAGGATGAGCGCCGACGCATGCCCGCGCGAGTCCTTGAGATGCCGCCGCGAGACCTCGATCGGCGCCGCAGCGAACAGGTTGCGGGTGAAAATCGCGGCGGCCGTCGCCCCCGCGGGCATCGAGAGCAGCGCGAGGTCATCTCGCCCGGCCTTCTTGATGGCGGCGGCGCCCACCGACGCGCGGAAGCCGCGCGGCCAGTCGAGCGAGGCGGCCTGGATCGAAGGAAGGGGAGCGGAGGCGAGGGTCGTCATCGGTGGATCACTTGCCCTGTTCGGGCAGCACGGTGTCGTGGACCAGCGCGATCTCGTCGCACGAGGTGTTCTTCGGGCAATTCGCGCAGTCCTTGGTCACCTTCTCGGGAAGCGAGTTGATCGACACGCGGCGGAAGTTGCACTTCTCGAAGAACTCGGGTGCGCGGGTGAGCACGAACAGCTTGTCGATGTGGAGCTGGCCGGCGACCTGCTGGAAGTGGCGGACGAGGCCCTGGCCGATGCCGCGGCCCTGGAACTCGGTGTGCACGCCAAGCGAGCGGATCTCCGCGAGATCGGGCGTGTAGATCCACAGCGCCGCGCAGCCGACGACGCGGCCGTCGATCACGGCCACGCCGAAGTCGAGGATCGCCTTGATGATGTCCTCGCGCGAGCGCGGCAGGTTCTCGCCGTGCTGCGCCCAGTAGTCGACGAGGTGCACGATGGCATCGAGGTCGTCCATCCGCGCCTGGCGGAACTCGACCTCGCCCGCGCCTGCAGGCACGGCGCGCTCGCGCAGCATGCGACGCACGCGCTCGATGGCGCTCTCGACCGCCTTCGGTCCGGTGCCGCCGGTCACGCCGCGCTTCTCGAGCGTGGCGCTCACGGTCAGCTGGGTGTAGACATCGTTGTTCGCGCGCGGGGCCTGCTCGCGGATCACGTCGAGCGGGAGTTCCTCGAGCGAGGAATGCGCCTCGATCGCCTTGCGGACGAGGCGTCCGGCCTGGTGATGCGCCTCGCGGAAGGGCACGCCGAGCCGAGTCAGGTAGTCGGCGAGATCGGTGGCGTTGGTGTAGCCCTCGGCTGCGGCGACGAGCGCATTCTCTCGGTTGACCTTGATGCCCGCGACCATCGGCGGAAGGATGCGCAGGCAGAGCGAGAGCTGCCGCATCGCATCGAAGAGCGGCTCCTTGTCTTCCTGGAGATCCTTGTTGTACGCCATCGGCAGGCCCTTCACCGTCACCAGCAGGGTGATGAGGTTGCCGATCTGGCGGCCGGTCTTGCCGCGGAACAGCTCGAGCGCATCCGGGTTCTTCTTCTGCGGCATGAGCGAGCTGCCCGAGGTGAATGCATCGGGAAGCTCGATGAGCGAGGCCTCGCTGGTCGAGTAGAAGATGAGATCCTCTGCGAATCGCGAGAGGTGGACGGCGCACAGCGCGCACGCGCCGAGCGTCTCGATCACGAAGTCGCGGTCGCTGACGGCGTCGAGCGAGTTCGCGGTGGGTGCTCGGAAGCCGAGGTCCTTGGCGAGCAGCTCGCGATCGATCGGATACGCGGTGCCGGCGAGGGCGCCCGAGCCGAGCGGCGACAGGCGCACGCGCTTGAGACAGTCGGTGATGCGCTCGAGGTCGCGGCGGAACATCTCGACATACGCGAGGCACCAGTGCGCGAACAGGATCGGCTGGGCGCGCTGGAGGTGCGTGTAGCCGGGGAACGGCGTCGTCTTCTCGCGCTCGGCGAGGTCGACGAGCGCGTTCATGGCAGACTTGAGCTCGGTCTGCCGCTGCTTGAGCTGCCGCGCCGTCCACAGGCGCAGGTCGGTCGCGACCTGGTCGTTGCGGCTGCGGCCGGTGTGGAGCTTCTTGCCGAGGTCGCCGACGCGGGCGATGAGCTGGCGCTCGACCCACGAGTGGACGTCCTCGTCATCCGCATCGAGGATCGACGAGGGATCCTCGCGCGACAGCGCCAGGATCTCCGCGAGCGCGGCTTCGATCTGCCGCTGCTCTTCGGCGGTGATGACTCCGGCGCGCATGATCGCCTTCGACCACGCCACCGAACCCTCGATGTCCTCGCGCACGAGCGCGCGGTCGAAGGGAAGCGAATCGTTGAACTCGCGGAAGAGGTCGTCGGCCTTACCCTCGAGGCGGCCGGCCCAGATGGCGGTGGTCATCCTGTCTGCTTTCGGTCGGAGTGCGGAAATGAACGGGAAGCGCCGCGGTCCCCGTCAAGGGACCGAGGCGGTTGGATCATGCATCAGGCGTGCTGCTTGGTCGCTGTGCCGCCCGACTTCGTGGCGGCGGCGATCTTCTTGGCGTCGGGGTTCAGGCCGAGCAGCGCGCGGATGCGCAGCGGCAGGCTGAACAGGCGGATGAAGCCCTCGCTGTGCTTGTGGTCGTAGACCTCGTCCTCGCCGAAGGTGGCGAATCCATGGTGGAACAGCGAGTTCGGCGACCGGCGCCTGCACGCCTCGGCGCGGCCCTTGTAGCAGCGGACGACGACGTCGCCGTCGAGCACCTGTGCGATCGCCTCGAACGACGCCCACATCGCCTCGCGGGTCGGGCTGAACCAGGTGCCGTTGTAGATGATCTTCGCGAAGTCGAGCGCGAGCTTCTCGCGGAAGTGGAGCGTCTCGCGGTCGAGCACGAGCTGCTCGAGCCCGCGCACGGCCTCCATCAGGATCGTGCCGCCCGGGGTCTCGTAGACACCGCGGCTCTTCATGCCAACGAGGCGGTTCTCGCAGATGTCGACGCGGCCGACGCCGTTGCGCCCGCCGATCTTGTTGAGTTCCGCGAGCAGCGCGACGGGGTCCATCGCCTTGCCGTTGAGGTGGGTGGGGCGGCCCTTGGCGAAGGTGAGCATGACGTCCTCATGGGCGTCGGGTGCGTCCTTCGGGCTGACCGAGATCATCCAAACGTCCTCGGGCGGCGCGTTCCACGGATCCTCGAGCTCGCCGCCCTCATGGGAGATGTGCCACATGTTGGCGTCGCGAGAGTAGATCTTCTCGGCGCTGGCGGCGCAGGGGATGTTGCGCTCCTTGAGGTATGCGAGCATGGCCTCGCGGCTCTTGAGGTTCCAGATGCGCCACGGCGCGATCACGGGCAGCTGCGGTGCGAGCGACGCGTAGGTCGACTCGAAGCGCACCTGGTCGTTGCCCTTGCCGGTGCAGCCGTGGCAGAGCGCGTCGCAGCCGGTCGCGAGCGCGACCTCGACCTGCGCGCGCGCGATGATCGGTCGTGCGATCGAGGTGCCCATCAGGTAGCGGCCCTCGTAGATCGAGCCCGAGATGCACATGGGGAAGACGAACTCCTCCATGAACTGCTTCTTGAGGTCGACGACGATGCACTGCTTGGCGCCGGTGCGGATCGCCTTCTCCTCGATGCCCTCGAGCTCGCGCGCGCCCTGGCCGACGTCGGCGACGCAGGCGACGACTTCGCAGCCGTACGTCTCGACGAGCCACGGGATGATGCAGGAGGTGTCGAGGCCGCCGGAGTAGGCGACGCAGACGCGGGTGGGCTTCTTCATGGTGGACATTGCTTCGTGCTTTCCTTCTCTGAATTGCTGCGGATGTCAGCGGTTGTGCGTGAGGATCTCGACGGGACTCGCGTGAATCCCGCGTGAGGCTGGAACGGCGCCGAGGAGCGCGAGCATGAGCGCGTTCTGCGCGTGCATGCGGTTCTCGGCCTGGTCGTAGACGATCGACTTCGGTCCGTCGATCACGGCATCGGTCACTTCCTCGCCACGGTGTGCGGGCAGGCAGTGCATGAACTTCGCCTGCGGTCCGGCGATGCTCATGATCTCAGGGGTCACCGTCAGCTTGCGCAGCGCGGCGGTCTTCTCAGGACAGTCCTTCTGTCCCATCGAGATCCACGCATCGGTGTAGACGGCGTGCGCGCCCTTGATGGCAGCGGGATCGTCGGTAAGCGTGATGGCCGCGCCCGTCTTGGCTGCGACCGCCTGGATCTCGGCGGTGAGCTTGGCGCAGGGCTTGTGCGAGGCGGGGGTGACGACCGTGATGCGGCCGCCCATGATGGCGGCGAGCTCCATGAGCGAGAGGCAAACGTTGTTGCCGTCTCCAAGCCAAGCGAGGTGCATGGAGTCCAGCTTGGATCCATGCTCGACGAGCGTGAGTGCGTCGGCGAGCGCCTGGCAGGGGTGCGCGATCTCGCTGAGCGCGTTCACGATGGGCGCTCGGCAGTTGTCGCGGAGTTCCGTCAGCGTGTCATGCTCGAATACGCGCGCCACGATCACGTCACACCATCGGTCGAGCACGCGTCCATAGTCACCGACAGGCTCGCGCGAACCGATCAGCTCGTTGCGGTGGTCGAGGAACGTCACGCTTCCGCCGAGCTTCTGGAATCCCAGCTCGAATGAGACGCGCGTGCGCAGCGATGGCTTCTCAAACAGCATGACCAGCGCGCGCTGCGCGAGGATGCCGCGGAAGGCCGAGTAGTCGGCCTTGAGCGTACGGCTGAGCGAAAGCAGCGCGGTGATCTCGGTCGCCGAGAGATCGGTAAGCCGGAGGATCGAGCGCGCGCGAAGCGCTTCGAGTGGTGAGAGGTCGGTCTGGCGGGGCATCGTTCTTGCGGACTCCAGCGAGTCGATTCAGGTGGTCGAGTCGGAGGCTGATCTCGGAGGCGTCAGGACAGCGCGGGTTCGTTGGTGCGGGCGAGGACGCGCGTGCCGGTCGAGCCGGTGGCGATCGCGGCGGGGTCTCGCCACGAAGCGATGGTGGCTGGGCAGCCGGCTTCGCGCGACGCGTCGAGCGCACCGCGGACCTTGGGGATCATGCCGCCTGAGATCGTGCCGTTCGCGACGAGTTCGTCGATGCGGGTCGCGTCGAGCTCCGCGATCAGCTGCTTCGACTGGTCGAGCACGCCGGGCACGTCGGTGAGGAGGACGATGCCTGCAGCGCCCACGATCCGGGCGATCGAGCACGCCGCCTCGTCTGCGTTGACGTTGAGCGGCTCGCCCTTCGCGGAGAGTCCGATCGAGTTGACGACGGGCATGAATCCCGCCGCGAGGAGCGCGTGCACGACGGTCCCATCGCCGCCGGTGATCTCACCAACCTCGCCCGCGTCGAAGGCGAACTTCGTCGTGTGGCGGCAGGTGCAGAGTCCGCCATCCGAGAGCGACAGCCCGACGGCGCGGGCGCCCTGCGCCTGGAGGATGCCGAGCAGGCGCATGTGCGCGCTTCCTGCAAGGACGCCGACGACCTGGTCGATCGCCTCGCGCGTGGTGACGCGGATGCCTTCGATGCGGGGCGTGTCGATGCCGACGAGCTTGAGCTGCTTGTCGACCTGCGCGCCGCCGCCGTGGACAAGAACGATGCCGCCGCCGCCCTGGTCGCGGTGCGCGCGGTGGAGCGCAAGGAGACCCGCGAAAGCGTCCATGTGCTGGTCGGCCTGCTCGAGGAGCGCGCCGCCGATCTTGACGACGAGGGGACCTGTCTTCATCACGCTGCACCTCCTGCGACCGTCGCACCCGCATGCATCGCGAAGCCTGCGGTCTCGTCGAGGCCGAATCGGAGATTCATGCACTGGACGGCCTGGCCGGCGGCGCCCTTCACGAGGTTGTCGATCGCGCTCTCGACGATGAGGTGGGTGCCCTCGAGCATGAAGCCGATGTCGCAGAAGTTGGTGCGCTCGACGGCAGCGACGCTCGGCCAGCGGCCAGCCTTGAGGACGCGCACGAAGGGGCGGTGCGCATACGCGGCGTCGAAGGCGGCGCGAACCTGCGCCTCGGTGGTGCCGGGCACGAGCTCGAGGTGGACGGTGGCGAGGATGCCACGGTCATAGCAGCCGAGATGCGGCGTGAAGATCGTGCTGATCCCAGCGTGCTCGGTGATCTCGGGGCGATGGCGGTGCTTGAACACGCCGTAGGCCTGCATGGAGACCTCGCAGAACAGGCTCTTCACCTCGGCCTTGCGGCCGGCGCCCGATACTCCGCTGACGGCGTCGACGATCGCAGGACGGGTGGTGTCGACGAGCCCTGCCTCGACGAGCGGGCGGATGGCGAGGATGGACGCGGTCGGATAGCAGCCCGGCACGGCGACGATGCGCGCCTTGGCGATCTCGGCGTCGTTGAACTCCGCGAGCCCGTAGGCGGCCTCTGCCAGCAGCGCGGGGTGCTGGTGGGCGAACCCGTAGTTCTTCTCGAACACGGCGCGGTCAGACAGGCGGAACGCGGCCGAGAGGTCGAGCACCACGATGCCGGCATCGACGAGCGCCTGCGCGACCTCGTGCGAGAACTCGTGCGGCGTGGCGAGGTAGATCGCGTCCAGGTCGAGCGCGCGGGCGGCGTCGAGCGTGAACGGCTCGACCTTGAGCGCGCCGAGCGCCGTCGACTCGAAGCGGGGGAAGAGGTCGGCGGCCGTCGGAGCGCCTTCCTCGGCCTTCTTCGACGAGCCGAAGAGTCCGACGACGGTCGCGTTCGGGTGGCTGGCGAGGATGGCGAGGAGCTCCGCGCCTGCGTAGCCGCTGGCGCCGACGACGGCGACGCGAATGGTGGACATGCTGGATTGGTTGGTGTGCACCGAAGGACGCTCCGCGGAAGGTCAGGCGATCTGCGCGAGCGCGCGCAGATCCTTGGCGATGCGGCGGGCCGCAAGCGGGGTGCTCGCGGCGAGGAAGACGGTGTCGTCGCCGGCGATTGTGCCGAGGACGCCCTGCATGCGCATGCGGTCGAGCTCGATCGCAAGCGCGTTGCCGTGGCCGGTCGGGGTCTTGAGGACGACGAGCGTGCCGCCGACCGAGATCGAGATGAGCTCGCGGCGGAGCGCGCGGGCGAGCGCTGCGTCGGGTGCCGGGGCAGCGGCTGCGGCGCCGGGCAGTTGGTAGCCATCCGGGCCTTTGAGGACGCCCAGCTCGGAGAGGTCGCGCGACAGCGTGGCCTGGGTCGCCTCGATGCCTTCGCGCGCGAGAAGCTGGGCCAGCTCGTGCTGGCTGTAGATCTCGTTGGCGGCGATCAGGCTGCGGATGGCGGCGTGGCGGCGCGACTTCATGGCGGGGTTCGAGATGCGGGTTGCGGCAGTCTTCACGGGCTCTCCGTTCACATGCATGGAAATGCAGGGGAACGAATCAATATACACCGCCCTGCATAAAAAGCAACCACTGTGGATAACTTTCCAAGTGATTGCCGGAGCAAAAGCAGCGCGGGCGCAGCCAGGAGGCTGCGCCCGCGCGGGTGTCCGTGATGGACGGCTGGATCAATCCTCGCCGTCGTCGTCGTCGTCGTGCATGTGCTCGAGCTGCTCGGGGATCGACGGCAGGATCGGCTTGCCCTCGGCGGTCATGCGCTTCTTGTACGCCTCGACCTTCTGCTTCTCGGGGACGAGGATCATGCCCATGCGCCGGCCGTTCAGGCGCGGCGGCACCTCGACCTTGGCGAGGTCGGAGAGGCGGTGGATGATGTCCTCCATGCGGATGTCGCCCTTCTCCTTGAAGGCCATCTCGCGTCCACGGAAGTTCTGGATGATCTGCACGCGGTGCCCTTCGATGAGGAAGCGGCGCGCCTGCGCCACGCGGATGTCGACGTCGTGCGGATCGATCTTCATCGAGCGCCCGAGGCGGACCTCCTTCATCTCCGAGGCCTTGCTCTTCGCCTTGTTCGCCTTCTCCTTCTTCGACTGCTCGTACTTGAACTTGCCGAAGTCCATGATCTTGCACACGGGCGGACGGCTGTCCGGCGAGATCTCGACGAGGTCGAGGTTGAGCTCGTATGCGCGGCGCTTGGCTTCGTCGAGCTCGACGACGCCGATCATCTCGCCTTCTTGGTCGAGAAGGCGCACGGGCGTGATGCGGATACGGTCGTTGATGCGCGGACCAAAGTCACGTTGGTCGCGGGAGGGGCCTCCGAAGGGGCGACGCGGCGGATAAATAAGA
>JBEGLX010000029.1:0-39751 GCA_041183345.1 Planctomycetota bacterium | reverse complement strand
TCCCACACCGTCGCACTCAAGGCCGACGGAATCGTCGCATGCTGGGGACGCAACGATCTTGGCCCGTGCAACGTCCCCGCCGGCCTCGGCAGCGTCCTGTCGGTCGCCGCGGGCGCCTTCCACACCGTCGCCCTCAAGGCGGACGGAAGCATCGCATGCTGGGGATACAACGGCTACGGCCAGTGCAGCGTCCCCGCCGGCCTCGGCACCGTCCAGTCGGTCGCCGCGGGCGGCGACCACACCGTCGCACTCAAGGCCGACGGAATCGTCGCATGCTGGGGATACAACGGCTACGGCCAGTGCGACGTCCCCCCCGGCCTCGGCACCGTCCAGTCGGTCACCGCGGGCGGCCACCACACCGTCGCCCTCAAGGCGGACGGAACCGTCGCATGCTGGGGACGCAACTTCGAAGGCCAGTGCAGCGTCCCCGCCGGCTTGGGCAGCGTCCAGTCGGTCGCCGCGGGCTACTTCCACACCGTCGCACTCAAGGCGGACGGAACCGTCGCATGCTGGGGATCCAACGGCTACGGCCAGTGCAGCGTCCCCGCCGGCCTCGGCGCCGTCCAGTCGGTCGCCGCGGGCGGCGACCACACCGTCGCACTCAAGGCCGACGGATCGATCGCATGCTGGGGATACAACGGCGAAGGCCAGTGCAGCGTCCCGGCGAACCTCGGCGCCGTCATCGCCATCGCTGCCGGCGGGAACCGAAACATCGCACGATTCTGCTTGACGCCGACGCTTGCGCGCTCCTCGGGCAACCTCGGCGCGATCGGCTTCAACACGCCACGCGAATTCAACTTCACGGCGCTTCCCCCTGCCGCCGATGCGGCGACGCTCACGATCCGCGTGCGCAGCGACCTGAACCTCGCCAGCGAGTACCTCACGTTGAAGCTCGACGGCATCGCGCAATCCTCCCTGCTCTTCGTCAACGGCGCCAACGACTGCCCGGCCACGCCCGATGTAGCCGCCGTCACCATCCCGCTCAAGCAGCTCTCGGCGCTGGTCGCCGACGGCGTACTCAATGTCCGCCTCGAGGCCTCGCCCCTCGTCAGCGCCACGCAGTGCCCCGACGGACTGTGCGAGATCAGCCTGCGCTACGAGTCCCCCCCCCTCGACTGCAACGCCAACGGCATCGAGGACACCTGCGAGGTCTCGAACCCCGCCTTCGACTGCAACGACAACGGAATCCCCGACTCGTGCGACATCACCAGCGGCTTCGCATCGGATGTGAACTCGAACGGCCGCCCCGACAGCTGCGAGTACGACTGCAACACGAACGGTATCCCCGACTCGTACGACATCGCCCAAGGCACCGCCCCCGACTGCAACGCCAACGGCAAGATCGACTCCTGCGATGTCGCTGACCAGCCCCAACTCGAATGCAACACAAACGGCCTGATCGACTCATGCGAGATCGCCCAGGGCACCGCGCCGGACTGCAACGCCAACGGCAAGATCGACTCCTGCGACATCGCCCAAGGGCAGGCCGCCGACATCGATCTGAACGGCATCCCCGATACCTGCCAGGGCGACTGCAACGGCAACACGCTGCCCGACACCTACGAGATCGCGCTGGACCCGTCGAAGGACTGCGACCTCGATGTCGTCCTCGACAGCTGCGAGATCGCTGCGAACCCGCAGCTCGACTGCAACCAGAACGCCATCCTCGACACCTGCGAGGGCGGCGCGTCCGGCAGCGACTGCAACCACAACGGCGTCCTCGACAGCTGCGAGATCGCTGCGGGCGCACAGGACAAGGATCTCGACGGCGTGCTCGACGACTGCGAGTTCGCCCGCGGCGACTTCGACCTGAGCGGCGAGATCAACGGCGCCGACCTCGGCGTCTTCCTCTCGCTCTGGGGCGTCACCAACGCGCCCTTCGGCGACCTGAACGGCGACGGCCAGATCGGCGGCGCGGACCTCACCATCCTGCTCGCGAACTGGGGTACGTATTGACCCCTGCTCCATTGGGCGCCCAACTGTCCAATTCGGCGATGCCCGACTTGCGTCCGGGATGACCTCGCCTCTCGGGCGCTGCCGCGTCCTAATGTGTGCCTGCGGCACTCTGGACAGCGGCGGAACCGCTCACAGGCGAAAGGACCACCACCCCATGACTCGCTCGCAAACTCTGCGCCGCACAGGCTGCAACCGCTGGTTGAACACGCTGCTTGGTGCGCTCCCCGCGCTCGCAGGGGCGCTCCTCGCGGCGCGCACGCCATCCGCACACGCGCAGACCGTCGTGGGCTGGGGCTTGATCGGCTTCAGCAACATCGACGACATTTCGAACGACACCGTGAAGATCGCTGCAGGCGGCTTCCACACCGTCGCCCTCAGGACCGACGGCTCGGTCGCCTGCTGGGGAAGGAACGACTTGGGCCAGTGCACCGTCCCCTACGAACTTGGGCCGGTCGGCTCGATCGCCGCTGGACTCTTCCACACCGTCGCCCTCACGCAGGATGGGGCGGTCTCGTGCTGGGGATCGAACTCCGACGGCCAGTGCGATGTCCCGGCCGGAATCGGTCCCGTCGCATCGATTGCTGCGGGAGACGCGCACACCGTTGCCCTCAGGACCACTAGTTCCGTCACATGCTGGGGGGACAACGGCGACGGCCAGTGCAACGTCCCCGTCGGCATGGGGCCCATCGCCTCGGTCGCCGCGGGCGCCTTCCACACCGGCGCCCTCAAAGCCGACGGATCGGTCGCATGCTGGGGATACAACGGCTCTGGACAGTGCAGCGTCCCGGCAGGCCTTGGCCAGATCGTCATGATCGCGGCGGGCTCGCACCACAACGTCGCCCTCCGAGCGGACGGAACCGTTGCGTGCTGGGGCCTCAACAGCCGCGGGCAATGCAATGTCCCTGCAGCGATCGGGACCGTCACTTCGGTCGCGGCAGGCGGCGAGCACACGATCGTGCTCAAGTCGGATGGGTCGGTCTTCTGCTGGGGATCCAACAACCAGGGCCAGTGCGCAGTCCCCGCAAGCCTCGCGCCGATCGCTGCGATCGCCGGGGGTCTCTACCACACCGTGACCATCTCGCAGGGAGGATCGATCATCGCCTGGGGCGCGAACACCCGCGGTCAGTCGACCGTTCCAACGGGGCGCGCATCGGTCCAGGAGATCGCGGCGGGAAACCTCCACACCGTCGCCCTCGACGCGGACGGTTCCGTCGCGTGCTGGGGAAACAACAGCGTCGGCCAGTGTGGTGTCCCCACGGATCTCGGTCCCATCGCGTCGGTCGCTGCGGGCGCCTTCCACACTGCGGCGCTCGGGACCGACGGCTCGGTGACATGCTGGGGTTCCAACAACTTTGGACAGTGCAGCGTCCCCGCGGACCTTGGAAGGGTCGCCTCGCTCGCCTCGGGCAGCGAGCACACGGTCGCAGTCACGAAAGACGGCTTTGTCTCGTGCTGGGGGAACAACACCAGCGGACAGTGCACTCCTCCAGCCGGGCTCTTCGAAGTCGCATCGGTCGCCGCGGGCGCCTACCACACCGTCGCGCTCACGGCGAATGGTTTGGTCGTGTGCTGGGGATACAACGGCAACGGCCAGTGCAATGTGCCCAGTGGACTCGGGACGGTCGCCATGGTCGCCGCGGGAACATTCCATACCGTTGCGCTCACGGCGGACGGCTCGGTCGCATGCTGGGGATCGAACGCCCACGGACAATGCAGCGTCCCCGCCGCGCTCGACCGAGTCGTCTCGGTCGCCGCAGGAACATCCCACACCGTTGCGCTCACGGCGGACGGCTCCGTCTTCTGCTGGGGCTCCAACTCCGAGGGCCAGTGCGACCTTCCCACAACCCTCGGGAAGGTCGTGCAGATCGCAGCATCCGGCGCTCGAACGGTCGTCCGAATTGATCCGTGCGCGGCCGGGAGAAAGGCGGGCGCGGCCGATTCCGATGCGGATGGCGTGCTCGACGCGTGCGAGCGCGCCCGTGGCGACTTCGACCTCGACGGCGAGGTCGGCAGCGCGGACCTCTCTGCGCTCCTCGCGCTCTGGGGCGCAGTGCGACCGCCGTACGGCGACCTGAACGGCGACGGCGTCGTCGGCTCGGCCGACATTGCAGCGCTGCTCTCGAACTGGGGCCCCTACTGACCCCTGCTACATTGGGCGGCCCATGCGCGTCGCCCTCTTCACCACCTGCCTTGCCGAAGCGCTCGCGCCGCGCGCGCTGAAGGCGACCGTGCTGGTGCTCGAGCATGTCGGGGTGACGGTCGAACTGCCCGCGGCGCAGACCTGCTGCGGGCAGCCGATGCTCTCGAACGGCCTTCCCGCCGACGCGGCGCGCCTCGCGCGGCGCATGGCGGAGATCTTCGCCCCCTACGACGCGGTCGTGACGCCGTCTGGCTCGTGCTGCTCGGTCGTGCGCGAGAAGTACGCGGGGCTCTTCGAGGCAGGCTCCGCCGACCGCGCCGCGGTCGACGCGCTTGCGGGCAAGACCTACGAGCTCATCGAGTTCCTCGAGACGAAGCTCAAGGTCGATCCATCGACGCTCTCGCCGCGCGCGGCCTCGGCCAGCCTGACCTGCCACGACGCCTGCCACCTGCGCGGGCTGCATCGCCACGGCTGCACGGCGCCGTTCCTGCAGAAGACCTGCTGCGGCGATGTGCGCGAACTGCCCGACATGGCGCAGTGCTGCGGCTTCGGCGGCATGTTCAGCACGCAGTTTCCCGAAGTCTCGACGGCGCTCGGCGAGGAGAAGCTCGCGCATGTGGCTGCGACGGGTGCAAGCACCCTCGTCGCGAGCGACACGGGCTGCGCGGCGCACCTCGCCGGTCTCGCCCATCGCAAGGGCGTCGCCCTGCGCGTGATCTCGCCCGCGGAAGCGATCGCGGAATCGCTCGGGCTCCTGGAGCGCAGCGCGTGAATCCGCTCATCGCCCCCCCGCTCCCCTTCGACATGAAGCCGCGCGCGCGCGAGGCCGTCCGCGACCTCAAGCTGCAGCAGTTCGTGGGCAACGCGACCCACCTCAAGGACTCGCAGCGCGGCGGCATCTTCGGGCGCGACTTCGGCCCCGACTACGACGACCTCCGCAGCGTCGCCCGCGACACCAAGCAGTACGCGCTCGACCACCTCGACGAGCTCCTCGAGCGCTTCATCGCGAACGCCGAGAAGTCGGGGGCGAAGGTGCACGCCGCGGCGACCGCGGCCGACGCCTGCGCGGTCGCGCTTGAGATCGCCCGCGCGCACGCTGCGAAGAGCTGCGTCAAGAGCAAGTCGATGGTCACCGAGGAGATCGGCCTCCTGCCCGCCTTCGAGGCCGCCGGCATCAAGACGCTCGAGACCGATCTCGGCGAGTTCATCCTGCAGATCGACGGCGACGCGCCCTCGCACATCGTCACGCCGATGATCCACAAGGACCGCGTGGCGACGGCGAAGAGCTTCGTGCGCGAGCTCGGCGCGCGCTACACCGAGGACCCGACCGAGCTCACGATGATCGCCCGCGAGTACATGCGCGGGCTCTACCGCGCCGCCGACCTCGGCGTCTCGGGCGCGAACTTCCTGCTTGCCGACGAAGGCGCTGCGGTCATCTGCACGAACGAAGGCAACTTCGACCTCTCGGTCGGCGGGCCGCCCGTGCACATCGTGTTCGTGGGGATCGAAAAGCTCATCCGCGGCGCGCGCGACCTCGCGCCGTTCCTGAAGCTCCTCGCCCGCAGCGGCACCGCGCAGCCGCTCACGGTCTACACCAGCTTCGTGCGCGGCCCGCGCCGCACGGGCGAGCACGGTGGACCGAAGGAACTCCATTTCGTGCTTGTCGATGCGGGACGGGTGGGCGTCCTCGCGAGCGAGAAGCGCGACCTCCTCCGCTGCATCCGCTGCGGGGCCTGTCTGAACGCGTGCCCCGTCTACCGCAAGGTCGGCGGGCATTCCTACGGCTCGATGTACGCGGGGCCGATCGGCGCGGTGCTCACGCCCGAGCTCGAGCGCGCGCAGGGACGTGCGGGCGAAGGACTTGCGAACTACCCCGACCTCCCGCGCGCGAGTTCGCTCTGCGGCGCGTGCTACGAGGCGTGCCCGGTCAAGATCGACATCCCGAAGTTCCTGGTGCACGACCGCGCGCGGCTTCGCGCGCACGGGCTTTCGCCGAAGTCCGAGGGCGCGACCCTTGCCCTCTGGCGATGGCTGGCCGAGCGGCCGGCGCTCTTCCGCATGGCGATCGGTGCGGTGCGCCTGCACGCGCGTATGCTCGGCCAGGCCGAGAAGACGAAGGACGGCGAGCGATCATGGCTGAAGTCGGCGCCAGGACCAGGCGCGGGCTGGACGCAGTCGCGCGACCTTGGCGTCGCGACCGGCGAGAGCTTCCGCGACTGGTTCGCGCGCCGCGAACGGACAGGCGGTCGCCTATGACTTCGCGTAGCCCCGCCGTCGATGCGCTCCTCGCCCGCGTGCGCGAGGCGGTTCGCGCCCAGCCCGTGTCGGTCGCATCGGTGCCGTCGCACGCGATGGTCCGCCGCGTGGCGCGCGAACAGTCCGACCTCGCCTCGCTCTTCGCCACGAAGGCGAGCGCCATCGGCATGCGCGTGACGCGCATCTCCGACGCCGAACTCGACGCCACCATCGCAAAGCTCCTCGAGAACCGCGGCAAGACCGTGGTCGCCGTGTGCGATCAAGCCCTCGCCGCGCGTGCCGCGACGGCAGCCGGCGCCCGCCTCGCCCCCAACGACAACGACGATCTCCTGTTCGACTGCGAGGTCGGCATCACCGACGTCGACTGCGCGATCGCCGAGAGCGGCTCGCTCGTCGTCTCGACCAACGGCCGCATCCGCAACGCGTGGATCACGCCGCCGATCCACATCGCCATCGTGCGCGCGGGCGAGATCGTTGCCGACCTCGTCGACCTCTTCGAATCGCGCCCCGACGCGCTCGACGCGGCGTCGACCACGATCATCACGGGTCCATCGAAGACCGCCGACATCGAGGGCGTCCTCGTGACCGGCGTGCACGGGCCTGCCGCTGTCGAGATCGTGCTGGTTGGCTGACGATCCGCGCTGTCAGGTGATCCACCCTTTCGCGCCTGACCCCGTCAGCCTTCCTGCAACTTGAACGAATCGGCCGCCGCACGCAGCTCGCGCATCGACTGAACGAGCTGCTCGGCTGCCTTCGCGGACTCCTGCGCGGCTGCCAGCGTCTCGCTCGCCGTGGCAGCCAGCCGCGACATCGCATCGGAGATCTGCCTCGAGCCCTCGTTCTGCGCGCGCATGCCCGCGTGCAGCTCCGCGAACTCGCCGCTGCCTGCGTCGACCTGGGCGATGATCTCGGCGAGCTTTCCGCTGATCGCGGCGACCTCGTGGACGCCGCTGCGGACGTCGGCCGCGAAGCGGTCCATCTCGCCCACGCCGACGTTCACGGCGTCCTGCATCTCGCGCACCATCTTCTCGATCTCGAGCGTCGCGCCCGCGGTCTGGTCGGCCAGCCTGCGGATCTCGCGCGCGACGACGAGGAATCCCGTCCCGTGCTCGCCGGCCTTCGCGGCCTCGATGGCGGCGTTGACGGAGAGGATGTTGGTCTGGTCGGCGATCTTCGTGATCGTGGTGATGACCTTATTGATGGTCGCGGTCTTCTGACGGATCTCGCCGAGCCGCTGCGCGACGCTCCCCGTCGACTCCTCGAGCCGACGGATCGTGCCGCCCATCCCGTCGAGCCCCGTGCGACCGGTTCGAGCGAGGACGGCCGTGTTCGCCGCGCTCCCCGTGATCCGCTCCATCGAGCTCCCGAACGCATCGGTGGTGGCGGCGATCTCGCGCGACGCCGCCGCGACCTGCGTGGTGCTGGCGTTCATCTCATGCGCCGTCGCCGCCTGCTGGCGCGATGTCGCGCCGAGCTGCACGGCCGTCGAATCGATGCGGATCGTCCCCTCCTGGACCTTGCGGACGATCGCGCCCACGCCCTCGCGCATCGCGGCAAGCGCGCGCACAAGCCGCGCAGCCTCGTCCTGTCCGCCGACTTCGGGAATCGGACGGCTGAGGTCGCCCCCCGCCATCGCGTCCGCAGCCCCGGTCGCGACGCTGATCTTGCGCCCCGCAAGCGCGGCGGGGATCAGGAGCAGCGCCGCGAGCAGCGCGACGCCGCCCGCTGCGCCGGCGATCTGCATCGTCAGCCTTCCATCCGCGAGTGCCAGCGCATCGGCCTTCGTCTCGCGCACGATCACGTGCCACTTGCGCCCGTCGGGAAGCGCGATGGGCTCGTGCGTCCAGAAGCACTCCTGCCCGTTCATCGGGTCGATCTGATCCAGGAACGCCCCGATTGGCATCCCGTCGAGCTCCTTCGCGATCGGCGCGAGCGGCGACCCTTCGACGCTCCTGGTCCGAAGCAGCCCCTCGACGCGATCCTCTGGCGCATCGGCCGGGTCCGTCGTCGCCACGATGAACGCGCGCGGACGCTCGAAGCCGCGGATGTCGCTCCCTGAGCTGACGAGATAGGCATCGACGCCCTCTTCGCTGCACGCCGCGCGCAGCACCTTCGCCAGTCCCGCAAGGGAGCGGTCGGCTCCCGCGATCCCGACGAAGCGCCCATCGACCACGATCGGCGCGACCGTCTCGATCATCGCCTGCCCGTCGTAGACGTACGGCTCGGTGATGCGCGGCTCAGCCTTGCCCGTGACGCGCCAAGCCTCGCGCAAGCCTCCGTAGTAGAGGCTCGTCTCCATGTCGATGTTCGGCTTGTATGACAGGCGATTGCCCGCGCGCCAATCGAGGAACGCATAGGGAAGGAAGCGCCCGCTGCCCTCTTCTTGCGCGCCGGCGATCGGGTTGGCGAGGTAGTGCGCATCGAGCCCATCCGCGTCGGGCTCGTAGACGAGATACGCGCCGATCGCCCATGGATTCTCCGCAAGCAGCTCGGCGAGCAGCTTCATCAGCCGCTCGCGCTCGCCAAGGCGCGGCTCCCATGTGATCGCACGCACCGAGGCGACGGTCTGGACAAGCTCGCAGGCGAGGCGGTTCTGGGTGTCGACCTGCGCGGCAAGCCGTTCGGCGACGGCATTGAGCCGTGACTGGGTGTCGCGCACGGCCTCCGCGTAGTCGGCGTTGATCTTGAGAGTCAGGGCTACGGCGACCAACACGAGGGCAGGAACGACGCCGAACAGCGTCAATCGCCCGACCAGCCGATGCCGAAATGGAAGCCGTTCTGTGCGCATGCTCGCCCTCAGAGCCGACGGGAACCGCTGGCTTGCGCCCGATTGTAACGGCATGACGGTGCACGGCACGTGCCGTGCACAGCCAGACGTGCACAGCCAAGCGGCTCAGACGACCAAGGTCTCGGGTTCCTCGATGAACTCCTTCAGGCTCGCCAGGTACTGCGCCGCCATCGCGCCGTCGATCACGCGGTGATCCAGCGAGAGCGTCGCCTGCATCTGCGTTCCGACGACCAACTGGCCATCACGCACCACCGGCTGCTGCACCGCAGCGCCGCAGGCGAGGATCGCCGAGTTCGGCGGGTTGATGATCGCCGTGAAGTGCTCCACGCCGAACATGCCGAGGTTCGAGATCGTGAAGGTCGCGTCGGACATGTCCTGCACCGACAACCCCTTCGTGCGCGCCTTCTCGGCGAGCGCCTTCGCCTCGAGCGAGATCTGGCGCAGGCTCTTGTGGTCCGCATCCTTGATGACGCCGACCACGAGTCCGCCGCCCTTCTCCTCCGGCAGCGAGATCGCCACGCCGACGTTCACGACCTCGTGGATGCGCACATGGTCGCCCGCGAAGCTCGCGTTGAAGTACGGGTGCTCCGCCATCGCCAGCGCGCACGCGCGCACGAGGAAGTCGTTGACGCTGAGCTTGATGCCCGAGCTCTTCAGCTTCTCGTTGTAGCTCGCGCGCATCTCGAGAAGCCGATCCATGTCGAACTTCATCGTGACCTGGTAGTGCGGGATCGTCGTCTTGCTCTCGACGAGGCGACGCGCGATCGTCTGGCGCATGCCCGTCAGCGCGACGTCGCGGCCCGGCATCGACAGCGCAAGCGGAGCGCTCGCCGTCTGCACGCCGCTCGTCGACACCGCCAGCGCCTGCGCCGGCGTGATGGTCGCCGCTGCGGCGGACTTCTGGCTCGACTTGTTCTCGATCGCCTGCTCGACGTCGCGCTTAATCACGCGTCCGCCGGGCCCCGTGCCCTGCACGGAATTGATGTCGATCCCGTGCTCCTCCGCCATGCGGCGGGCGACGGGGCTCACGCGCATGCGCGGACCTTCGTCGTCGCCGAGGGTCGGGAAGCCCTCCATGCCGTGACGGGTCTCCGTCTGCACGACGGGAGTCGGCGCAGGAGCCGATGCCGGAGCAGGCGCCGGAGCAGGCGCGGGAGCAGCGGCAACCGGTGCCGCCGGCGCCGGCTTCGCAGCAGGAGCAGCGCCACCAGCCGACTTCGCAGAGGCTCCGCCGGCCTTCACCTTCGCCACATCCTCGCCCTCGAGGGCGATCAGCGCGATGGTGGTGCCGACCTTCACCTGCTTGCCTGGCTCGACGAGGATCGCGGCCAGCTTGCCGTCATCGAAGCACTGCATCTCCATCGTCGCCTTGTCGGTCTCGATGTCGGCAAGGACAGAGCCCGAGCGAACCGGATCGCCTTCCTTGACATTCCACTTGATGACGGTGCCCGCTTCCATCGTGTCGGACAGGCGGGGCATGGTGAGTTCAATCGGCATGGCTGGATCGCAATCGGAAGATGCGTGATGTTCTGTGGGGATTCTTGATCAGGCCCGGTACGTCGCCGCCCGCACTGCCTCGCAGATCTTGCGGACATTCGGCAGGTACTCCTGCTCGAGCTTCGACGAGTACGGCGTCGGCACGTCGTCGGTGTGGACGCGGTGCACGAAGTTGTCGAGGTCATCGAAGCAGTGGCGATGGATCAGCGCCGCGAGCTCGCCGCCCGGCGACGCGAAGCTCCACGACTGGTCGACCACGACGGCGCAGTTCGTCTTCTTTACGCTGCGGACGACCGTCGGAAGGTCGAGCGGACGGATCGTGCGAAGGTCGATGACCTCGCAGTCGATGCCTTCCTTCGCCAGGATCTCCGCTGCCTCGAGGCAGAAGTTCACGGGGCGCCCCCACGAGCAGATCGTGACGTCCTTGCCCTTGCGGCGCGTGGCGGCATGGCCAAACGGGATCAGGTACTCGCCCTCGGGCACATGGCCCTTGTTGCCGAGCATGCGCTCGCTCTCGAGGAAGAACACGGGATCGTCGTCGCGGATCGCGGTCTTCATCAGGCCCTTCGCATCGGCGGGGCACGACGGGATCACGATCTTCACGCCGGGCACATTCGAGTAGAGGCCTTCGACGCACCAGGAGTGCGTCGAGCCGAGCTGGCCACCCGCGCCGTCGTTGCCGCGGAACACGATCGGGCAGCCGAACTGGCCGCCCGACATGTAGAGCATCTTCGGGGCGTTGTTCAGGATCGGGTCGGCGGCGACGAGCGAGAACGACCACGACATGAACTCGACGATCGGGCGCAGGCCCATCGCGGCGGCGCCGATCGCCATGCCGGCGAAGCCCGACTCCGAGATCGGCGTGTCGATGATGCGGCGCTCGCCGAACTCGGCCAGCATGCCCTTCGAGACCTTGTAGGCGCCGTCGTACTGGGCGACCTCTTCGCCGAGCAGGAACACGCGCTTGTCGCGGCGCATCTCCTCGCTCATCGCCTCGCGGATGGCGTCGCGGAACTCGATCTCACGGACGGGACCGGCGAGCGCCTCTGGCTCGCGGAAGACGGGGTTGCTCATGACGGCGCTCATACGAGGCCCTCCTTTCCATCGGTCGCGCGGAAGCTGCAGACGTTGGTCGCGCCTCCGGTGAACTCAGGCTGCGACGAGCCGGTGAACGGCCCCCACGGCTCGACGAACACATCGGTGTAGAGATCCGACAGCGGCGGCTCCGGCGACTCGTTCGAGAACTGGATCGCGTCGCGGACCTCCTCGCGGCAGCTCGCCATGATCGCCTTGATGGCGGCGTCGTCGATCACGCCGTGGTCTGCGAGCACGCGCTCGAACTTCCCGATCGGGTCGTTCGCCTCGTGGCGCTCCTCCTCCTCGCGGGTGCGGTACTTGCGCGGATCGGACATCGAGTGCCCCTTGTAGCGGTAGCACTTCATGTCAACGATCGCAGGGCGCGAGTTCTCGCGGCACCATTCGGCGAGCGCGTGCATCTCGTTGTAGACCGCGACGACGTCCATGCCGTCGATCGTGGCCTCCTTGAGCCCGTGCGCGCGCCCCTTGATGCAGAGGTCGTGGCTCATCGTGGTGCCGCGGTTGATCGCGGTGCCCATCGAGTAGCCGTTGTTCTCGACGATGAAGATCACGGGGATGTCGAACAGGCCCGCGAGGTTCATGGTCTCGTAGAACGCGCCCTGGTTCACGGCGCCGTCGCCGAGGAAGCAGAGCGTCACGCGACGGTTCTTGCCGCCGTTGATCACCTCGTCCTCGTACTTGGTCGCGAAGGCGAGACCCGTTCCGAGCGGCGTCTGCGCGCCGACGATGCCGTGGCCGCCGTAGAGGTGGTTGGGACGGTCGAACATGTGCATCGACCCACCCTTGCCCTTCGCGCAGCCTCCGACCTTGCCGTACATCTCCGACATGCAGGCGCGGCTGGTCATGCCGCGCGCAAGCGCGTGACCGTGGTCGCGGTAGGCGGTGATGATCGGATCCTCGGGCCGCACGGCCTGGGTGCAGCCGACCGCGACGGCTTCCTGCCCGATGTAGACGTGGCAGAAGCCGCCGATCTTCTTCTCCTGGTAGCTCTGCATGCAGCGCACCTCGAACTCACGGATGAGGTGCATGTCGCGGAGCCACTTGGTCAGCGTGGTGGGCGGCAGGCTGGGCAGCTTCCGGCTGTTGCCAGCAACGGCGGGACTCATGGTTGGAGTGGGCGCTGGGGTGGACATAACGTCTTTCTGGAGTGCTTCCTGTGACTCCGGCTGGCTCGCGCGGCGCGGCGCGGACTTCTTGCGCACCTTGGTCCCCGCCGCAGCCTTGCGGCGTACGGAGGCAGACTCGGGCTTGCGCGCCTTCGGGCGCAACGCCTTCTTGGGGGCCTTGGTGGCGGCCTGCTTGGCGCTGCCCGACCGCGCGGGCTTCTTGCGCGTCACGGACTTGTTCGACTTGCGGGACGGAATCGCTCGACTCGTGACTCTCGCGGCGCCCCTCGCGGGACGGACGCTTCCATGCGGTTGCCGCCGGTGACGTCACCGAGCGGCAAGTCGTGCATTTGTACCCGAAAAAGGGGTGAAGTCGCAAGGGTTCACCCCCCTCGCGCAAGCGCCAAAAAGACCGTCGCCCGCGCGGGAGAAACCGCGCGGGCGACGGGAGATACGCGATTCCGGGGCTCTCAGCCGCCCGACTGGTCGGACTTCTTCGAGTCGACCGCGGCAGCCTGCGCCGCCGCGTCAAGCTCCTTGAGCGACCGCGCCTGCAGGACGAGGAGGGCGAGCTCGAGCTGAGGGTCGACGCCGGTGGTGACCAGCTCCTCGACGTTCGGACGAGCCTTCGGCTCGGCGTCCGCCTTCGCCTTCTTCTGCTCGATCACATCCGCATTCTGGCGGAGCATGGTCGACTTCTCGATCTGATCCGGAGTCATCTTCACGACGAGGTCGGGAAGCACGCCCCAATCCAAGGTGCCCGGACGCTTGTGGACGAGCCGAGGCTCGGTCTCGCCCGGTCCAGGAGGCAGCACGTAGTACTGCGTGGTCAGCTTGAGCTGCGCATCGGCGCGTCCATCGCCGCAGGGATGCACGGTCTGCACCGAGCCCTTGCCGAAGCTGCGGTCACCGATCACGACGGCGCGGTCATGCGCCTTGAGGCAACCGGAGACGATCTCGCTCGCGCTGGCGGAGCCTTGGTTGACGAGCACCACGAGCGGGAGATCCTTGTAGATCGCGGCCTGGGGCTGCGCCTTCATCTGCCAGACCTGCCGGCCCATGCGGTCCTGTCCGGCGACGATCTTCCCGTCCTCGACGAATGCGTTCGAGAAGTCGACGGCGGACTTGAGCAGGCCGCCTGGGTTGAAGCGCAGGTCGAGGATGAGGCCGTTCAGCTTGCGCTCCGAGCGCATCTCGGCGATGGCGCGGTTGAAGTCGTCGAAGCTGTCATCGTTGAAGCTGGTCAGGCGGATGTAGCCGATGCCCGCGGTGGGGTCGATGTACCAATCCCACACCGGGCTGCCGCGCGTATCGAGCGCCTTCTTCCACCAGCCGTTCACCGAGCGGATCTTGATCTCCTCGCGGGTGAGCTTGATGTCCACCGGCTGCTCGGCGCCCTCGCGCTTGATGGTGAGGGTGACGTCCTCGCCCGCGGGTCCGGTGATCGAGTCGACGGCCTTGTTCAGCGTCCAGCCCACGGTCGACTTGCCATCGACGGCGGTGATGCGGTCATCGGGCTCGACACCGGAGCGGAACGCGGGTCCGCCCTCGAGCGGATTGATGACCTGGATGTCGCGGCGGTCGTCGTGGCGGATCATGATGCCGACGCCGACGAAGTTGCCCTTGACCATCTGCTCGAAGCGGCGGAGCTGCTCGGGCCAGATGACCTGCGAATATTCATCCTCGAAGCGGCCGGCGAGCTCCTCGAGCGCGCCGTCGCCGAACTCGCGGAAGACGACGGTGAGCGGAAGGTCGGGCCCCTTCTGGTTCGCCTCCATGATGTCGCGGATCGCAGCGTTGAACTGCGGCTTGCCGATGGCGTCGCGATCCATGCGGGCGAGGCCCTCGACGTTGCGGGTGACCGCATCGACGAGTGTCTGCGTCTTGGCCGAATCCGCGATGCCGGGGAAGTTCTCCTTCAGCGCGGGCGTGGTGGCGAGCACGCGCACCGCGTTCAATCCGCCCTTGATGAGCGGCTCCCAGCCGCCGCCCGAGATGTGCTCGTTGGCAGCGGTGCTCAGGGCGCTCGCGAGCATCCCCTTCGAGATGCCGTCGAGCGCTTCCTTCCAGTCCTCTGCGAACGCCTCGTTGAACTCGGGGAACGGCTTCTCGGGATCGAGCCGCATCGCGAGCTCGCGGCGCAGCCTGTAGAGCTCGCGGGGCGCGTACTGGGCAAGCAGCATGATGCGCTTGTTCACTTCATCGAGCTTGGAGTCGTAGCTGCGGAACACCGCTCCATCGGAGAGCTCGTGCAGCGTGCGGAGCCTGAAGAGGATCTCCTGCGCGACGAGCCAGTCGCCCTTCTCCTCGGCGGAGGGATAGGCAGCCTCGGCAGCCTTGACGACATCCTGGATCTCGCTGACCTTGAGGGCAGCGGCGTAGTCGTCCGACAGGGTCTGGAACTTCACCGCGGCGGTGAGCGCCTTGGTGATCTCGTTCTTCCCGAGCTCGGTCTTGATCTCCTCGAGCGCCTTGGTGCGGTCGGCGTCTCGGGTCTTCGCGCCCGCATCGACGTGCGACGCACGCGCTGCGACGATCTCGCGCAGGCGCTTCGACTCATCGACCGCGTGCGACTCAGGCACGTCCTTGAGCGCCTTCTCGACGGTCTCGAGGTCGCCGGAGCGGGCGGCGTTCCACACCGTGTCGGACCAGCGGGCGATGTCGCTCGCCGGTGTCTTTGCGGGAAGCGGCGCGGAGGGCGTCGCGACCACGGGCGCAGTGGCGGTGGTGTTCACCGCGACCTGCTGCTGTCCGGCGACAGCCACCGCCGCGGCGAGCGGCGCAAGAACAAAGAACCCAGCGCAGAACAGCGACGCTGGGCGGAAGATGCGGCTGATGGTCGGGGACTTCGAGTACTGCATGACTCACTCCATGTGGCCCGTTGAGGCCCGTCGGGACGCTGAACCCGTCCGAAACTGCGGGTGTCGCGGACCTGCGGGTGCCAAGTCCGTTCGTCGGCGGATTCCGACCTGTGGTTGAAAGTGTCTCAAAAAGACGCCCCCTTGGGGCAATCCGTGTACCGTTTCTATCGGCACAGGGTTCATCTGTCGTACCTTGGAGACGAGATTTCCCGTGGAGCGTCCGAGCGACCCATCCGACCCCACCAAACCGAACCGGATCGCGCGTCCAGTGCGACCGCGGGCGCTCGATGGGCGCGAGGAAACCGAGGCGATTCCGATCTCGCCGACGCCGCAGCGACCGGCGCGACCTCCCGCGCGGCGCGTCGCACCTGCAGAAGCGGCGGAGGAACTGGCGGCACCCTGCCGAAGCTGCGGCTACGACCTGCGCGGCCTCCCGTCGGGCGGGCGCTGCCCGGAGTGCGGCAGCACGATCCCGAGGATCCACCGCCGGATCGCCGCCAGCGTCCACAAGCAGGACCTGCGCATGGAGACATCGGGCGCATGGCGGAGCTTTGGCATCACCGCGCTCGCGGTCATTCCACTGGCGACGCCACTCCCGTATCTCCTGCCCTTCGGCGTCACCATCGCAGTCGCGCTTGGCTTCGCGCCGCTCTTCCGCCTTCACGCACTCAAGCGCCTGCGCGAGATGCCCCCGCCGATGCGCGCGCCGGTCGATGGACGGCTGCGCGCCCTCGAGCAGTGGCAGCGGATCGAGACCTTCTGCGTCGCGCTCGTCGGCGTCTACGCCCTTGCAGCCACCTTCGCTTTCGTGCCGAAGGCGGCGGGAATCGCGTATCCGGTTCTGCTCACGGTCTGGTGGCTGATCGCCCTCCAGTTCATCGTGCAGCTGCTGGTCACGGGAGACGCGCTCGCGGGCACGCTCGTCGACCGCAGCGTGCTGCCACCGATCGGGCGGGCGGTCCTCGCGGCACGCATCGCCCAGGTCCTCGGCGGGCTCGGATTCCTCGCGAATCTCGCTGGGTCGTTCGGCTCGGCGGGCTCGGCGACCGCACAGACCGTTGCGCTTGTCGCGATGTCGGTCCTCGGCCTGGTCGCATTTGCCCTCGGCGGATACGCATGCGTCTTGGCGGCCGGTCACACGACGACCGTCGGCGACTGCATCTACGAGGCCGAGATCTTCCGCACCAGAAGCGCCGACGATGAGGACGACGAAGGACCCCTGCTCCGCGGCATCCGGACCGACGACTCCGACACACCGCCTCCACCGCCCGACGCGAAGCCTGGCACCTGGGAGGACGAGGAACGCATCCCGCTCTCGTAGCGCTACCGCCGCCCGAATGCGCTCTCGGCGAGATCGATCGCCCGCCCGAGTGCAGAGGCCTTGTTCAGCGTCTCCTGCCACTCTGCGGTCGGATCGCTGTCGAGCACCACGCCGGCACCGGCCTGCAGGTGCACCGTCCACGGCGCAGTCCCGCCATCCCTCACGGGAATCACCATCGTGCGCAGCGCGAGCGCGATGTCCATGTCGCCCGAGTAGCCGATGGCGCCGATCCCGCCCGAGTAGGGTCCGCGGCGGGTGGGCTCGAGCTCGTCGATGATCTCGATCGCGCGGACCTTCGGTGCACCCGAGACTGTGCCGACAGGCAGGGTCGCCCGCAGCGCATCGAAGGCGTCGCACTCGGCGCGCAGCCTCCCGGTGACGGTCGAGCTGATGTGCATGACGTGGCTGTAGCGTTCGACCTCCATGCAGCGCTCGATGGCGATCGATCCGCCCTCGCAGACGCGCCCAAGGTCGTTGCGCCCGAGATCGACGAGCATCACGTGCTCGGCGCGCTCCTTCGCGTCCGCCAGCAGTTCGCGCTCGAGCGCGACGTCTTCGTCCGCGGTGCGTCCGCGCGGACGCGTGCCCGCCAGCGGTCGGTTGGTGACCACGCCTCCACGCACGCGGCAGAGGATCTCGGGGCTCGAGGCGACGAGGATCGCGCCTTCTCCCTGCAGGTAGATCTGGTACGGGCTCGGGTTCACCACGCGCAGCGCTCGGTACAGGTCGAACGGATCGGCATGCGTGCTTCGCTCGAGGCGCTGGGAGAGCACCACCTGGAACGCATCGCCCGCGGCGATGTACTCCTTCGCGCGAAGCACCATCTGCTCGAAGCCCTCGCGGGTGACGTTCGACGCGGGCGTCGCTGGCCTGCGCGCGAGGTCGATGTCGATGGCGCCGTGGGCGAGCTGCGGTCCGCTCGCGGAGAGCTGCGCCTCGAGCGCGTCCAGTCGGTCGACCATGGCTGTGAACCCGCGCTCGGGCGAGGGGAACTCGTCGATGCGCGCCGACACGATCGCGTGCAGCGTCTTGGTGACATGATCGAAGACGACGACGTCCTGGTACAGCCCGAAGTGAAGGTCGGGAATGCCGCGGTCGTCGTGAGGCGCGCGGTCGAAGGAGAGCTTCTGCGGCTCGAGGTAGCGCACGCTGTCGAAGCTGGCGAAACCAACGAATCCCCCCGTGAAGGCAGTGGGCAGGCGCAGTCCCGCGAGCGCAACGGGCGACGCGGGGCGATGCGGCGCAGCCAGTTCGCGCAGCATCGCCAGCGGATCCGTGCAATCGACGGTGCGGCGCGTCTGCCTGCGATGGTCGACGACCGTCGTGCGGAACCCGCGCGCGGTCACCTCGAGCGCGGGACGCGCGCCAAGGATCGAGTGGCGCCCGACGTTCGTGCCGTTCTCGACCGACTCGAACAGGAAGCTCGGCGCCGTACGCTCGTCGGGAAGGACCAGCCGCCGGTAGGCGAGCACGGGCGTGAGCTGGTCGCTCATGAGCCGGCGTGACAGGAGCACCAGCGGACCTTCCGCTCGCTGCGCATCGAATGATTCCTTCAGTTCCTGCACGCAGGGAAGGTAGCCGATCGCCCCGCTCGGCTACCATCGCCGCTCCATGGAAGCAGCGACTTCGTCCAGCACAGCCACGACAGCGATGGCCTCGCCAGCCGCGCGGCTGACTGGCATCACGAAGACCTACTTCAAGCCCGACGGATCGGTGCTGGTCGAGGCACTGCGGTCGCTCGACCTCGAGATTCCGCGCGGCCAGTACATCGCCATCATGGGCGCGTCGGGCTCCGGGAAGTCGACGCTCATGAACATCCTGGGCTGCCTCGACCGCCCGACGGCCGGCCGATACGAGCTCGATGGGCGCGCCGTCGAGAGCCTCGACGACGATGAGCTCTCGCGCGTCCGCGGGCAGAAGATCGGCTTCGTCTTCCAGGCGTTCAACCTGATCTCCGAGCTCACCATCGCCGAGAATGTGGAGATCCCCCTGCTCTACCAGGGCATTTCCGCCAATGATCGCCGCGCGCGCGCCGAGGAGAGCCTTGCCCTCGTCGGGCTTGAGAACCGCATGCACCACCGTCCGCGCGAGCTTTCGGGCGGACAGCAGCAGCGAGCGGCGATCGCCCGCGCCCTCGTCGGAAGACCGGCGATCCTGATGGCCGATGAACCGACGGGCAACCTCGACTCGACGACTGGCCAGGCGATCCTCGAGGTGTTCGAGGAACTCCATGCGAAGGGGCTCACCCTGATCATGGTCACCCACGATGACCGCATCGCCGGGCGCTGCGAGCGCGTGGTGCGGCTCAAGGACGGCGCGATGGAGGTCGACCGCGCAGGCGGTCGAGGCAGATAGGCTCCCGAGCCGAAGACGCTCGGGCGAATCGCGCGAGAGCGCACCGCAAGGAGGCGGTTCATGAAGGCAACCACGCACAACGGCAAGTGGATCGCGATCGAGGGGCCGGCGAGGGTCCTCGGCATCGACCCGGGCACCCGGATCGCGGGCTACGCGGTGGTGGACTTCGACCGGCGCGGCGACTCGACCGTGGTCGATGCGGGCGTGCTGCGCCTCTCGGAGACGAAGTCGATCTCCTGGCGGCTGCGGCAGCTCTTCGAGGACGTCGAGGCGCTGATCGCGGAGCACAAGCCATCGCATGTCGCCCTCGAGGCCGTGTTCTCGCACGCGCAGTTCGTGACCAGCGCGATCACCCTCGCCCACGCGCGCGGGGTCGTCCTCCTTGCTGCCGAGATGCGCGGCGTTCCGATCGCGGAGCTCCCGCCCGCGGAAGTGAAGCGCGCGGTGACCGGCAACGGCCGCGCGACCAAGCTGCAGATCCAGCGTGCTGTGACGAGCCAGTGTGGGCTCGCCACAGCGCCGGAGCCTCCCGACGTGGCCGATGCCATCGCCATCGCGCTCTGCGGCGGACGGCGGCTGCGGGGAATCGCCTGATGCGCCGCGTGCTGGCGCACGTGGGCGTCGCGACATGGTGCGCCGCGCTTGCCGCATGCGCCGCCAAGCCTTCCACGACCGTCGCTGCGGCCAATACGCCGCGCGCAGCGGAGTCCGCCTGGACCGAGCTCGCGCCTCAGATCCGCATCAACCGAAGCGAAGTCGCGCTCGAGTTCAAGGCGACCGCCGTGATCGAGACCGGCTTCCTCGAGGAGTACGTCTGCACCGTCGGCACGCGCGAGCACGAGTCGCTCTTCGCCTTCGATGGGAAGGCGAGCGAGATCCACGCCGCGATGCTGCTGGCGGGATTCGTCCCCGGCGAACCAGGACGCTGGCGCGAGGCGCCGAACGACGACGGTTCGCTCAGGCTTGAACTGAGCCAGCCGACTGGCAACGACGTCCGCGTCGTGGTGCGCCTCCCTGACGGAACCGAGCATCCTCCCGAGTGGTTCGTGCGACGCGCTCCGCTCGGCGACGGTGGCGCCCAGTCCGCCGCGCCGCCGACTCGGTTTCGATTCGCAGGCTCGCGGTTCCGCACGGATCGCAGGAGCGGGCGCGAGCTCTATCTCGCCGACGGATCGGGCTCGCTGATCGGGCTCGTGACCTTCGGCGACGAGGTCATCGCGCCGATCGAGGTCATTCCCGATCAGGTCAGCGCGGCGCAACCGATCTGGGAGGTCTTCAGCGAGCGCATGCCCAAGCCGGGAACGGTGGTGACGGTCCATCTTTCCCTAGGGAAAGATGTCGCTACCCAGACGCAGCGCTTATCAGGCGCGAAATAAAAAGGCCCGGTCGAGACAGAGCCTCAGACCGAGCCCTTCCGGGGGCAACGATGGTGGGGCAAACACCCCACTCAGAAAACAGGATACTGCAAGCGGGCCGCCCGTCAACCTGAGAGCGAGCCCCGTCTTCCGAATCTGACAGATCATGGAACAAGTCTCTGCCCCACTCCAACTTACGCGCACCTTGCGCTTGCCGCTCAGCAGCGTCGCGAACTCGCGTGACGCTACTCGCGGTGCCTACAACGGCATGATCGGAGGAACCGGCGACTTTGGAATCGCCGCCGTCTTGGAGTTTGAAGTGTTCGTCGAAGGCGTGCCTGGACCATCTGGCTACCTCGTCGACATCACCGTGCTCGATGCCGCCGTACGCCACGCGGCGGCCGGGCGCTGCGCGAACGCCCTGCGCGACGAAATGGCGCGCGGGCAACCGATCGACGTCATCGCGCTTGTCGACGAGATCGCGCGCGATGCCTCCGCGACCATTCCTGCCCGGCTCGCGGCGCTCTCCTTCCGCCCGTCACCCTTCCGCTCCATCACCGTGCGCTACGCGGGCGATCTCCGCAATCCGAGCGCCGACGAGAGAACTGCGATGCCCAACACCCTTCTCACAGAGACCTTTGAGTTCGCTGCGGCGCACCGCCTTCATCTCGCCGAGCTCAGCGCCGACGAAAACCGCAGGCTGTTCGGGAAGTGCAACAACCCGAACGGCCATGGACACAACTACCGCATCGAGGTTGGCTGCGCCGTGGAGCACTCCCCGCGGGGCTTCGGCTTCGCAGATCTCCAGGAACTCGTGCAGCGCGAGATCATGCAGCGATTCGACCACAAGCACCTCAATCTCGACTGCCCTGAGTTCCGCGACCTGAATCCGTCGGTGGAGAACATCGCCCGCGTCTGCCACGGCCTGCTCGATGGACCCGTCCGCGAGCGCAGCGCCCGCCTCGAATACGTGCGGGTCTGGGAAACCGAGAAGACCAGTTGCAGGTACCCTGCGTAACTCCCGCAGGATCCTGACCATGCACAGCCGATCGACGTCTGAACTGCTTCGGAAGGCACTTTCCCGCACCCCCAGCGCCGCCACGCTCGGCTTCGCCGCCACGCTCGGCTTCGCCGCCATCGCAACCGCGCAGCAGCCCGCTCCGCCCAGTCCAGCGCCCCCTGCTGCCCCAAAGGTGACGCCGCAGGTGGTTCCGGTCACGCCGCCGCCAGCGCCGCTTCCACCGCCGCTCTCGCGCACCGAGCAGCGCTTCCGCGACCTCGCCGGCTACGTGAAGAGCAAGGGCGTGATCGACGCGACCACGCGCGCGGACATCGTCAAGCTCGCAGCCGACATCGACGTCGAGCTCGACGCGCCCACGAGCGACCGCGCGCTCCTGCTCCGGCTCCTGCCCGCGCGTGCGCAGATCTCGATCTGGCTGACCGACGAGCAGGCGATGGACAAGTCGTTCGAGCGACTGCTCTCGATGACGACAGCGCCCGACGCGGTCGCCATCGCCTGGGGGCGCGAGCTCAACGCGGACGGACGCTTTGAGAAGTCGCTCGAGCTCCTGCAGCCGCGCACCTTCCAGGGCGACGCCCGCAGCATCGACGCCAAGATCCTGATCGGCGACGCGCTCTGCGGCATCCATCGCTACGAGCCTGCGCAGGCTGCCTACAACACAGCGCCGGCGCTCGGCCGCAGCACCGACCAGCTCAACGCCATCGCGAACGGCACGCGCAAGGTGTCGTTCAGCCGCTACCTCTTCAACCGCGAGCTCTCGGCGATCCAGCGCGACCAGCAGCGCGGCGACCTCCCCATGGTCGAGCTCACCACGAGCAAGGGTCCCGTGCTCATCGAACTCTTCGAGGAGCAGGCGCCGAATACCGTGGGCAACTTCATCGAGCGCATCGAGTCCGGCGCCTACGACGGGACCACGTTCCATCGCTTCATGCGCGGGTTCGGGATCCAGGGCGGCGATCCCGCCACGGCGTCGGGCGGCGTGGGCGGCAAGTCGAACGGCGGCTGGGTGATCCCAGACGAGTGCGAGCGCCCGGAGCGCCGTGCGCCCTTCGCGGGACGGCTGGTGATGGCCAAGCAGCCTGCGGGCGACAGCGCGGTCAAGCCGGGTGCGAACACGGCCGGCGCACAGTTCACCATCCTGCTTTCGAACGCCGAGAGCCTCGACGGCTTCTACACCGTGTTCGGACGCGTGCTCGATGGCATGGAGGCGGTGCGCAAGCTGCGCGAGGAGGACCAGATCGTCCGCGCAAGCGTCCTCTCCAAGCGCAACCACTCCTACACAGGCGTTCGCCTCGGCGAAGGGAAGCCTGGGGACTACTCGATGCCGCGACCCGGCATCCCGCTCACGCCCGCCCAGACGGGCGAGGCTCAGGCGAGCCAGTGATCAGGCACGCAATCCCGTCCTCTCAGCCTTCGCACTTCTCGCGCGCGAGCGACGCGTCGTAGCGGTAGCAGCAGCCCTGCTCCTCTTCGCGCGTCGGCTTGTGGCTGCCGTCGCAGAAGGGGAACTTCTTCGAGAGCCCGCAGGCGCAGACGAAGATGGGCTTGTCGGATGGTTCGACCTTGATCGGTCCGGTTGCTTCGAGCTTGACGATGCGTGCCATAGGAGGTCTGCCAGTCGGTGGATCAGAGACGACCGATCGGTTCGGTCGGTCTCGGTGCGTGTGGGTTCGGATCAGAACTCGAGATCGGCTTCGCCGAAGAGACGGAAGCCCTTGCGGCGCAGGATCTGCCCAGCGAGGGTGTTGTCGTCGGTCGAGAGCACGACGGTCGGGTGCCCGTCCGGCCGAGGCATGGTCGGATAGGCGAAGCGGATGTTGAGCTCTGCGGCGAGCAGGAACTTGCACAGGTGGTGCAGCTCGTGGTCCTTGCTGAGCTCTGCGACGAGCACATCGGTCTGGCAGACTGGGAAGCCGTGCTGCTCGAGGATCGAGCTCGCGAGCGCGGGCTTGTCGACGATCAAGCGGATCACCGAGAAGTCCGAGCTGTCCATGATCGAGATCGCGCGCACCGAGATGCCGCCCTCGTCGGAGAGGTTGGTGAGGAGCTCCATGAGCTTTCCCACGCGGTTGTCGAGGAAGACGCTGAAGTGGCGCACCATCGGGGGCGCGTAGCCGAGTTCGGTCTCCTGAGGGATGCTGCTCCTGCTCATGGGGCACGGATCGTAGCCGATCCGACCGCCCGCAAGCGCGGGAAAACCGCGCGCTTACGACCAGTTCGAGAGGAGGAACGCGACGTCGGCGCCGTCGACGACGCCGTTGCCACTGAAGTCGCCGCTGCCCGGCCCGCCCCACTGGTTGAGGAGCGCGGCGATGTCCTGCGCATTCACGAGGTTGTCGCCGGTGAGGTCGTAGGGATTGATGACCACCCACGGTCCGCTCATGGTCGTGTTCGTGAGGTTCGTGCTGATGGTGATGGTCAGCGCAGTGACGCCTGCGGGAAGCGACGCGGGGTCGATCACGGTCGTGAGCGGCGCCATCGAGAGCTGGTCGAAGCGCACGGTGCCCTTCGGCTGCGCCTGCACGCGGCTGCCGATGGTCGTGAAGGTGTTGTTCAGGATCGCGCCCGACGCGGTGGCGACGCCCGTCGACGTGTACGTGCCCTGGATGAGCACCGGGGCGTTGACGAAGCTCGCGGCGCCGTTCGCACCGATCGCCGAACTCGATGGTCCGGTGAGGTTGATCGTCAGTCCCGAGAGCTGGACGTCGAGCGCCTGGCACCCGATGAACGGGAAGCAGTAGAGGTCGAAGTGGAAGTTCGCGTTGGCGGGGTAGAGGTTGAGGGCATTCATCGTCACCGAGGACCACGCTGGATCGGCGCCGAAGAGCTTGCATTGGCCGTCCCCGACGACAGCGATGGTCTTCGTGTCGCTGTCGCTGCTCGTGCCGAGCGCCGTCGTGATCGAGAGCTGCATGGTCAGCACCATCGAGGCCGTCGACGGCGTCACCAGCGATGCATTGCTGTCGGCGAGGGCCGGCGCTGCGATGGATGCGGTAATGGCGGCTCCTGCGACGCGGAACTTCATCGGGGACTCCTCTGTTGCGCCGAGACTACCACCACTTCGCGACCGCACCAAGCCGCCCTGCCGCCATTCGATCGAGATCGGGCGGTACGCTCCGCGCATGGACGCCTCGGCACTGATTGCGCTCGCCCTCTCCCTCAGTTCTCCGACGCTTCGGGAGCCCCCGAAGCAGGCTCCCGCAGCGGCGGAGACCGCAGCAGCAGCCGATCCGGCTGCGTCCCGCGCCTTCGCGGAACTGGTCGCTGCGCACGACGAGTGGCGGCTCGCCGCCTATCCCGAGTACGCGCTGCGCCGCGGCATCGAGTCGCGGGCAGGCGAGCTCACCGACACGTCGCTCGCGGGGATCCACAAGCGCCAGGCGTGGCTCGTCGACTTCCTCGAGCTCGTCCGCAAGGTCGATGCCGCCAAGCTCTCGCACGCCGACGCGCGCGACTACTTCCTCTTCCGTCGCGACCTTGAGCTCGCGGCCGATGGCTTCCGCTTCAACTCATGGATGATGCCGGTGAGCGGCCGCAACGGCCCGCACCAGGACATCGCGCAGATGGCGGACCTCGCCACCTTCGCCGACCTCGACGACTACGAGGCGTACATCAGCCGGCTGCTCGCCGTGCCCGGCTCGCTGCTCGGCACGATGGAGGTGATGCGCGCTGGCCTCGAGGCCGGCGTGGTTCCGCCGAAGGTGACCGTCGAGCAGGTGCCGATGCAGATCCGCGCCGCGCGCGCCTCGCTGCGCGACACGCTGCGGAAGCCGTTCGGCCCGATGCCGAAGTCGATCGAGCCGGCGGACCGCGAGCGCCTGCTGCACGACTTCGAGCGCACGCTCGAGCCGATCGACGTGGTTCTCACCGAGTTCGAGTCGTTCTTCGCGTCGGACTACCTGCCGCGGTGCCGCGGATCGATCGGCGCCAGCGAGATGAAGGACGGCGCCGCGTGGTACGCGCACCAGCTGAAGGTGCACACCACGACGGCGATGTCGGCGAAGGAGATCCATGAGACCGGCCTTGCCGAGGTCGCGCGCATCCGCGCCGAGATGATGGAGGTCATCGCGCGGACGGATTGGTTCTCCGCGGACCCCGCCCGCGGCGAGATGAAGGAGGACGCCCGCTTCGCGGCGTTCATCCAGTACCTGCGCACCGACCCGCGCTTCTACTGCACGTCGGCCGAGGAGCTCCTCTCCCGCTATCGCGACGTCTGCAAGAAGATCGATCCGAAGCTGCCCGCCCTCTTCGGCACGCTCCCGCGCCTGACCTACGGCGTGCGCGAGATCCCCCGCTTCATGGCGCCCGCACAGACGACGGCGTACTACCAGCCGGGCTCGCCCCAGCGCGGCGAGCCCGGCTACTTCTACGCCAACACCTACCGCCTCGAGCAGCGCCCGACGTACGAGTTCATCCCCCTGTCGCTGCACGAGGCCGTGCCCGGGCACCACTTCCAGATCGCCCTCGCGCAGGAGCTCGCGGGCGCGCGCGAGTTCCGCAAGGATCTCGACTCGACCGCGTTCACGGAGGGCTGGGCGCTCTACGCGGAGCGCCTCGGGATCGAGATGGGCTTCTTCAGCGACCCGTACGACGACTTCGGGCGGCTGCTGTACGAGATGTGGCGCGCGTGCCGCCTCGTCGTCGACCCGGGCATGCACGCCTTCGGCTGGTCGCGCGAGCGCGCGATCGACTTCATGAAGGCGAACACGGCGCTGTCCGAGCTCAACATCGTGAACGAGGTCGACCGCTACATCGGATGGCCCGGCCAGGCGTGCGGCTACAAGATCGGCGAGCTCACCATCCGCAGGCTGCGCGCGGACGCAGAGCGCGCGCTCGGCGCGCGCTTCGACATCCGCCGATTCCATGACGCGGTGCTGCTCGACGGACCCATTCCGCTCGATCTCCTCGAGCAGAACATCCGTGCGTGGATCGTGTCCGAGCTCGCGAAGGCAAGCTGACGCTCAGCCGCGGAAAAGCGCGCCCGCGCGCTTGCCGACGAGCGCCGCCGCCGTCGCCAGCGCGACGCCGAGGAACGCCATCGCCCAGACGCCGAGCGCGCTCGCGATCCCCGGTCCGTCGCCGAGGCGCTCCGAGAGCGAGAAGATCGCCTTCGTGATCGGGTAGTGCTCCTCGCGCTGGGCGAGGATGAGGCTGTCCGAGACCTCGAGCATGGCGAAGCAGAAGGCGAGGATCGCGCCTGCGGCGAGATTCGCAGCGATCAGCGGCAGGACGATCTTGCGAGTGACGCGCCAGCGCGACGCGCCGAGGTTGAAGCCCGCCTCCTCGAGCGAGACGGAGGTCTGCTCGAGCCCAGCGGCCGCAGCACGCACGACGTAGGGCAGGCGCCGCACCGCGTAGGCGAGGATGAGGAACGGGATCGGGTTCGGCGTCGGACCCAGGATGTCGGCGACGAAATGGAGCGGCGCGCCGTCGCTGAAGGGCCAGCGCAGGCTGGCGGCGACGAGCCCGAAGGCGAAGACGAGCCCGGGCACCGCGAGCGGGAGCATCACGAGCGCGTCGAGCACGCCGCGCCCGCGGACGGTGCCGCGCACGAGCAGGCGCGCGACGAGCAGACCCACCACGATGTTGACGAGCGTCGCAGCGCCTGCGAACACGATCGAGTTCCGCACAGCGCCCGCTGCCAGCGGATGGGTGAGCGCCTGGACGAAGTGGTCGCCGGTCAGGCTCGCGGGCAGGATGGTGCCGTACCAGCGCCCGTTGGTCGCGAGCGCCGTGCCGATCACGCCCAGATGCGGCAGGATCGCGATCAGCGCGACGAGACCGAAGAGCCCCGCGGCGAGCAGCCCGCGCGGTCCCGTGAGCTGCCGCGGACCGGCGCCCGCGCTCGCCTTCGCGAGCATCGCGTGCCCCTTGCCGCCGAGCACGAGCCGCCCGAGCACGTAGCAGCCGATCGAGGCAGCGAGCATGACGGTGGTCAGGGCGTAGGGCTGCCGCGAGGCCTCCATCTCCTTGATCCCGTTGAAGATCTGGACCGGGGTCGTCTTCGCGAACTCGAGCATGAGCGGCGTCCCGAGCTCGGTGAAGCTCCAGATGAAGACGATGGTGCCGCCCGCGAAGACGCCTGGCCGGATCAGCGGCAGCGTGACCCGCCGGAAGCGCCGCCATCGGCCTGCGCCGAGGTTCGTCGCGGCTTCGTCCATCGAAGGATCGATGTTCGAGATCGCGGCGACGAGGTTGAGGTACAGGATCGGGAACAGCGAGAACGCCTCGAGGAGCACGATCAGCGTGAACGTGCCGCCGGCGATGAACTCGCCGCCCAGGAAGTCGATGGGGACGTCGGTGAACCCAAGCCGCGACAGCAGCGCGTTGACGGCGCCCTCACGTCCGAGCAGCTGGCGCATGCCGATCGCACCCACGAAGGGCGGCAGGATGAGCGGCGCGAGGATGAGCGTCCCGAGCAGGCGCTTGCCGAGGAAGTCGGTGCGCGCGGCGAGGAGCGCCAGCGGCATCGCGATCGCGAAGGCGAGCGCCGTCGTGCACGCTGCGATCAGGAACGCGTTGACAAGCCCGTCGCGAAGCGCCGGATCGCGAAAGATGTTCTGGATGTAGAAGAGCGTGAACGAACCGTCGTCCGCCTCGAAGGCGGCCGAGACGCCGAGCCAGATGGGATAGCACAGCGGCAGCCCGACGACGAGCAGGAGCACGGTGAGCCAGATGCGCTCAGAGATGGGCCGCATGCGCTCGGCAGGATACGGGAGCGCGCGCGGACGCGCCGATCAGCCCCAGTTGCCGAGGAGTGCAGCGAGATCGATGGCGTCGACGGTGCCGTCGGCGTTGAGGTCGCCGGAACCAGGACCGCCCCACTGGTTCAGCATGATGGCGATGTCGGACGCGCCAACGAGTTGGTCGCCGTCGAGGTCAGCGAACACCGGCGTGTTGGGCAGATACCACGCCACGGTCACGGGCAGCGCGCTCTGGGTGCCGGCGTTGCGGCGAAGCTCGAGCAGGTAGTCGCCCGCTGCGAGATTGCGCAGGTAGAGGTGCTCCGCGTTGTCGATCGCGCTCGAGCTCTGGCAATTGCCGCTCTCGAAGATACCGACGCCCGCATCGCCCGAGATCGGCGTGGCGACGCCGTTCACGAGCTTCGAGAGCTTCAGGTCGAAGTCCTGCATGTTCCACGAGGCGAAGTTGGTGGCGACCTGGCGCTGCCAGGAGGCGAGCACGCTCATCTCATCCACGGGCTGCGCCACGCGGAACGTCCAGTAGTAGGCGCCGCCCGAGGCGACGGTCTGGATGTAGTCCCAGCCCTGGTGCTTGGCCATGACAGCGGGCTGGACGATGGTCGAGCCATTGGTCTCGCCAGCGGTCAGGATGCGGTGCGCGCGGTCGATATTCAGGAGGTCGGCGCCGTAGAGCGGATCGAGCGGCGCGGTGGTGATGCCGCGGGTGGCGCCCGAGGTCGGGGCGCCGTTCGACCAACCCGGACGGTGCGTCGTGCCCGCCATGATGACCGTCTTCAGGGTGAGCGCGCGGGCCGCGTTCGGATTTGACGCGATCGACGCGTCGCGTAGCGCCGTCTCGAAGAGGAGCGCACCCGCGGCGCCGACCACGGGGGTCGCGAAGCTCGTGAACGCGCCTGGCGCGACGATGTCGGGCTTGCGGCGGTTCGGACCGTCGATCCCCGCTGGCGTGAGGGCGTTGCCGTGGTTGCCGCTGGCGAGCCCGACGCTCATCGAGTTGAACGCGTAGCTCATCAGCGGGAAGCCCGTGCTGCCGGCGCCGTTGTTCGTGCCCGCCACGACGAAGAGGTTGTCGCGGGTCACGGTGAAGTCGAGGCGGCGAAGGCCATCGTTGTCGCTCGCGCTACTGCCGAACGATCCGATCCACGAGTGGTTGAACACGCGCACGCCGGCGGGCGGGAACGCGGGTGCCGCGGCGCTGCCGACGTTCAGATAGCCGCCCGTCACCCAGGTGTTCACGCTCCAGCAGGAGATGCTGGTGACGCCCTTCGCGATCGAGCCGGTGTTGCCGAAGAGGTTGCGCGCGACCTCGGTGGCGTGGCCGCTCGGCGCCGGCTGAGCGCCCGAGAGGAGCGAGATGGTCTTGCCGGCGAACTCAGCGTTCGCGGTGTCGGGACCGTAGTTCGTGCCTGCTTCGTTGGCCTCGACCTGTCCGATGCCGACGCCGAGTCCGGTTGGCGTCGCGGCGCCGAGACGCGCGACGAGGTCGGTGTACTTGATCTCGGAGAACGTGTCCGCGCGCGCCACCGCTGCGACGAGGCCCATGCCGACCATCGGCGCAAGCGCGAGGATCGCGGTTCGGACGATGGCGCGGTGCTTCGTGTGCTGCATGCGTTGCTCCAGATCGTGCGACAGCACGGGGGTCTTGGCCCATAGTGAAACTACCACGCCCCCTGCCCGGTTCAAGAACCTGCGGGGGAATCTGGGGTTCAGGCTGTAGGGATTATTCACTCCGCGCGGCGGCCGACCGCGCCCGACGAGGTCATCGGACGGGTGCGCTCGCGGGGCGGCGCGGACTCATCGAGGATGCGGATCTCGACGCGCTGGTTCTTGCGGTCCTGCTCGGCGCTGTTCGGGAACTGCTCGACGCGGTCGCCGTCGCCTGCGCCGCGGATGCGGATGCGCCAGAACTCGACGCCGCCCGCGACAAGGCGCTTCGCGACGGCCATGCCGCGGTCGAGCGAGAGCTGCATCGCGCGCGCAGGATCGCCGACGATCTCGCCGGCGCCCACGTGCCCGTAGACCTCGACGACCGTGTTCTGTCCGTCGACCTGCTTCGCGAGCGCATCAACGGCCTTCTCCGCGGGCGAGGTCAGGCTGTCGGTACCCGAGCTGAACCAGACGCTGGTGCCGCGACCGAAGCGATCGCCTCTGCGGACGCTCTCGACGTTGCGGTCCTTGCCTTCGGTGCCTTCGTCGCGGCTCGTGCCAGCGCCGTTCTCCTTGAGCTGCTTCAGGCGCTCGATGAGCGGCTGGTCCTTCGGGTCGGTCGAGTTGAGGTCGACGTCGTTGTTGAAGGCGCGTCGCACGGCGATCGCGAGATCGACCATGTTGAGCTCCTGCGCCACGCCCTCGGCCTGTTCGCCGCCGCCGCCGGGATTGCCGCCCTTCGGCTGCACGTTCATCGCAAAGAGGATCACGAAGAACCCCATCATGAGCATGACCATGTCGGCGAACGAGATCAGCCACTCGGGCGCGCCCTCGTGTTCCTCGCCGCCGTGGCCGCCACCACCGTGGCCGCCGCCGTGCCCGTGCTTCTTCTTCTTGTGCCCGCCGTCGTCGCCATGACCACCGCCGGCGCCATGACCGGCGTCCTTCTTCCCGTGGTTGTCGTGCTTGGCGTCGCTCATGGCTGGAAGTGCTGATTTTCAGCGGGAAATCACGCGGCGAGCTTGAGGTTGCGGCGGACGGAGTTGGGGATGAAGGCGAGCATCTTCTCCTGGGTGGCGCGCGGGTTGTCGCCAGCCTGGATCGACAGGATGCCCTGCAGCATCATCTCCTTCGAGAGGATCTCCTCGCCCGAGCGCAGCGCGAGCTTGTCGCCCATCGGACCAGCGACCGCGTTCGCGAGCACGGTGCCGTACATCGTCGCGACGACGGCGATGGCGAGCATCGAGCCGAGCGTCTGGATGTCGCCGCCGAGGTTGCCGAACATGCCGACCTGGCCGATCAGCGTCGCGACGAGGCCGTAGCCGGGCGCGTAGAGCTTGATCAGGTCGAAGAACTTCTTGCCCGCCTTGTGACGCTCCTGCATCGCCATCACCTCGAGGCGAAGCGTGGTCTCGATGATCTCCTCATCGGTGCCGTCGACCGCCATGCGCAGGCCCTTGGCGAGGAACGGGTCCTCGATCTTCTCGATCTCGTTCTCGAGGGCGAGGATGCCGTCGCGGCGAGCCTTGTCGGAGAGCGTGCTCATGAGCTTCACGGTCTCGATCGCAGACAGCCCCTTGTTGAACAGGAAGCGCTTGATGTAGCCGGGGACGCACTTCAGGCTCTCCATGGGCATCGCCATCAGGAGCACCGAGATGGTGCCGCCGAAGACCATGATCACGCCCTTCGGCGAGTAGAACATCGAGAAATTGCCGTGCGAGGCCATCCAGGCGACGACCACGCAGGCGATCACTCCGATGATGGATCCGATGACACTTGCCTTGTCCATCTCTCTGCCTCCGGGCGGCCGAAGCCGCTTGAGGTCCGCGACGCCCTGAGACAAACGGGGCGTGAACGCGGACCCGCAGGGGAATCGGCTCCCAGCGGGCGGTGGATCGGCGCGGGGCGCGCGTTCCGTGCGGGTGGCGGCGGTCTGTAGGGGTTCGGCGGGCGAAGGCAGGCGGAAGTCCGTTCTCGGACGGCGCGGACTCAGGTTTACGCCTATCCTCGCCACTCTTGCAGGCGATCGACCAGACATCCCCCGCGAAATCGACCAAGCCGCTTGCCGTGGTCACGGAGCATCTTGCGGAGGAGGCTGCGGAGTGGCTCGCGCAGCGCTGCGAGGTGCTGCACGCGGGCGTCGCCGATCCGCGATTCGCGGAATGCGCCGCGCAGATCGAGGCGCTGGTGGTGCGCACCTACACGCAGGTCGATGCCAAGCTGCTCGCCTGCCTGCCGAAGCTCAAGGTGGTCGGGCGCGCGGGCGTCGGGATCGACAACATCGACGTCGAGGCGTGCAGGGCGCGCGGAGTGGCCGTCGTGTCGACCCCCGACGCGAACACGCAGGCGGTGGTCGAGTACGTCCTCTGCCTGCTTTGCGATGCGCTGCGCCCGCGGCTCTTTCTGGATGAGCCCGTCTCCAAGCAGGAATGGGACGAGTTGCGCCAGGACGTCGTCGGGCTCTGGCAGATGGACGAGCTCGTGCTCGGGATCCTCGGCCTCGGTCGGATCGGCAAGCGCGTGGCCGAGGTCGCGCGCGCGATCGGCTTCACGGTGGTCTACCACGACATCGCCGAGATCGCGCCCGAGCGGCGCAACGGCGCGGAGCCGGTCACGCTCACGCGGCTCTTCGCGGAGTGCGACGTGATCACGATCCACGTCGACGGGCGCACGAGCAACCGTGGCTTCGTCGGGCGCGAGCTGATCTCGCTCATGCGCCCGGATGCGATCCTGGTGAACACCGCACGCGGATGCGTGGTCGACACAGCGGCGCTCGCCGACTGGCTGCGGGTGAATCCCGCAGCGGCGGCGATGCTCGACGTGCACGACCCTGAGCCGTTCAACGACGCGAATCCGCTGATTCCCCTGCCCAATGCGCATCTCGCGCCGCATCTGGCGAGCCGCACGATGACCGCCATGGACAACATGAGCTGGGTCGTCCGCGACGTCGTCGCCGTCCTCGAGGGACGCGCGCCGAAGTGGCCGGTGTGACCGAACCGATCGTCTTTACCGCCGCTTGCCAAGCCCCGCCGTCGCGCCCAGCTCCTCGGCGATGCGAAGCAGTTGGTTGTACTTCGCGTTGCGGTCCGAGCGGCACGGCGCGCCGGTCTTGATCTGGCCGCAGTTGGTCGCCACGGCGATGTCGGCGATGGTCGAGTCCTCTGTCTCGCCCGAGCGGTGCGAGAGGATCGCGCGATAGCCGCTTCGGTGGGCCAGGTTCACGGCAGCGAAGGTCTCGCTGAGCGTGCCGATCTGGTTGACCTTCACGAGGATCGCGTTGCCGCACTTCTCGGCGATGCCCTTCGCGAGGAACTTCGGATTGGTGACGAAGAGGTCGTCGCCGACGAGCTGGACCTTCGAGCCGAGCCTCTCGGTGAGCTTGCGCCAGCCCGCCCAGTCGTTCTCGGCGAGGCCGTCCTCGATCGAGTGGATCGGGAACTTCGCGCACCACGACGCCCACATATCGATGATCTCGTCGCTGGTCGCGATGCGGTCGGGATTCGACTTGAAGAAGCAGTAGCCGGTCTTGCCGCGCTCCTTCGCCTCGTTCGCGAGCTCGCTCATGGCGGGGTCCAGCGAGATGAAGACTTGCTCGCCGAGCTTGTAGCCCGACTTCTCCACCGCGATCGCGATGAGCTCGAGCGCCTCCTCGTTCGACTTCAGGTTCGGCGCGAAGCCGCCCTCGTCGCCGACCGCGGTCGAGAAATGCTTGTCGTGCAGCACCTTCTTCAGCCCGTGATAGCACTCGACGCCGCAGCGGAGCGCCTCCTCGAAGGTGTCGAAGCCCCACGGCTGGATCATGAACTCCTGCATGTCGACGGTCGAGTCGGCGTGCTTTCCGCCGTTCAGGATGTTCAGCATCGGAACGGGCAGCGTCTTCGCCGCCACGCCGCCGAGGTAGCGGTAGAGCGGCTGGCGCGTCGCGGCGGCTGCAGCGTGGGCGACCGCCATCGAGACGGCGAGCGTCGCGTTGGCGCCGAGCTTCGACTTGTTCTCTGTGCCGTCGAGCTCGAGCAGGACGGCGTCGATCCCCTCCTGATCGGTCGCGTCGAGGCCGAACACGGCGGCGGCGATCTCGCCATTCACATGCTCGATCGCCTTCGAGACGCCCTTCCCCATCCAACGCTTCTTGTCGCCGTCGCGGAGCTCGACCGCCTCATGCTCCCCAGTCGACGCGCCCGAGGGCACCGCCGCGCGCCCGCCCGCGCCGCCCTCGAGGACGACTTCGGCTTCGAGCGTGGGATTGCCGCGGGAATCGAGGATCTGACGGGCGTGGACGGATTCGATGGTGAAGGACATGCGTGGCTCCTGAGGGGGACGGAGTGTAGCGAAGCCCCGCCTCGCGCCGCGCGCAGGAAAAGCGTCGGTCTTGAGCGGTCGCGGCTGCGGCCGCTCCCGTGTTTTGAGCGGTCGCGGCTGCGGCCGCTCCCTCTGGTGCTTGTTTGATTTCGAAATCGACTCCGAACGTCATCCGTTCCGCAGATTTCGGCTGCGCCTGCATCTGCGGGCACTCACTGGATACGGACTCCCACGCTCCTGAGCACCAAAGGGAGCCGCCGCAGCGGCGACCGCTCAAACCATGAGTACCCGCAGACGAAATCAGGGAATCGGATTGCGCGGGAGTCCGTCGCCCGACAAGTCGGTCGGCTCTTCGCGCAGGCTGGTCACGCGTAGCTGTGCAGCCCCGTGATCACGAAGTTGATCACGATCCAGTTGAAGAGCATCACCAGCGCGCCGATGACCGACAGCCACGCGGTCCAGAGTCCCTTGTCCTTCGCCTTCAGACGCACGTGCACCAGCACCGCGAACACGATGAAGGTGTTCAGGGCGAAGACTTCCTTCGGATCCCAGCCCCAGGGGCGGCCCCAGGAGTGGTCGGCCCAGATCGCGCCCATCACGATGCCCGCCCAGAGGAGGACGAACGACACCTCCATGAGCACCATGGTGACGCCGTCGAGGACCTCGCCGAGGCCCGCGCGCGGACCAGAGAGGATCAGGCTGCCCGCCCCGCCGACGCGCGCGAACGCGGCTGCGCCGCCGAACGCACGGTGCGCAAGGTAGAGCGCGCCCGACACAGCGGCCATGAAGATGAGCACGTAGCTGAAGATGATGACATTCGTGTGGATGTAGAGCCACACGTCATGCAGCACCGGCATCATGTTGCCGATCGCCGGATTCAGCTGGACAGGCAGGAAATGGGCGGCCATGAGCGCGACCATCGCGCTGACCGCGCCGCCGAGCGCGAAGAGCCCGAGCATCTGGGTGCGGCGCACAAGCCACTCGATCGCGATCGCGCCGAGGACGCCGAACCATGCGCTCGTCGTGACCGCCTCAAACATGTTCGAGTTCGGCCAGCGGCCCGAGATGTACCAGCGCAGGAGCACCGCGACCGTATGCAGCGCGACCGCGACCGCAAACACGGCGAAGCCGGCCGTGCGCGCGCGCGGCCACTTCCAGACGAAGGCGAGGAGCAGCAGGACCGACGCCGCCATGTAGACGAGCCAGACCCGCGTCATGTGGTCGTTGGCGAAGTACCAATGCTCCCACGAGAGCCGCGTCTGATCGGGATAGCTCGCTGGATCGACCTTCGCGAGCCCATCGGCGAGCGACTTGGCGGCGGCGGAGACAGCGGCAGCGTCGCCGCGTATCCAGCCGTTCACGAGCCCCTTCCACGAATCGGCGATCGCCGTGCGCGCCGACTCGGAGAGGTCGCTCGGCGGCTCGCTCTTCTCGGCGAGCAGCAGCATCGAGCCGGGCACGGGCTCCTTGCCTTCCGCGAACATCACCGCTGAGATCCCATGCCACGGCTTGGTCTGATCGCCGTCGCCGCGCGGCACGATGCGCAGCTTCGCGAGCAGGAACCGAGGGTCCTTGACCTTGAGCGCGCCGTCGATCGCATCGACGATCTTCGCGGTGCGAATGAGATCCGCCTGCATCTCTTGGAGCTCCTTGAGGACCTCCTCGCGCAGCAGCATCTTCTCGGAGATCAGCCCCGACGCTCGGAACGCCTCCATGCGCTCGGCGGTGTCGGCGAGCAGCGGTCCGCGGAGCACAGCGGCCGCGATCCGCTCGCGCGCCGCCTTCTTGACGAAGATCACGTCCGGATCGCGATAGACGTCCGGACGGAACAGCATGTCGAGGTACGTGAAGAGCGGATCGTTCCCCGCGATCCGACGCGGACCCGAGATGAACGACATCGTCTCGGAGGCGAAGCTCGACAGGCTCTTGATGCGCCCGTCGGTCTGGACGGCGACCGTCTCGAGCGGCGAGAGATCGACGAGTTCGGAGAACGGACGGTCGTCTGCGCGCGCCGAGAGCGCGACGCAGAGGAGCGCGACCAGCGCGCACACGCTGCGGAGGAGCGTTGCGGCGCTCATGCGTCCACCTCCTGCATCTTGCGTTCATCCTTCGCGAGCGACGCCAGCACCGCCTCGCGGTTGCGCCGCTTCAGGACCGGCTTCACGTAGAACGCGTAGATCATCCCGATCACGGCGACCGCGCAGCCGAGGAGCTGGATGTACACGCCCTCGCGGTTGGCGACGCCGAGCACGGTGTAGTTGAGCCCCGCGCTCGCGATGCCGCCTTCGCTCGGGCGATTGTCGGGGGCGTCCCACTGGGCCTGGAAGTACCAAAGCCCATTGTGCTCGGCGGGGCTGTTCATGCTGGTGTCGACGGTGTCGCTCCACGTCGTGCTTCCTGAATCGCGGAAGCGCAGCCGGCTCTTGTAATCGCGGATCGAGCCGGTCTCGCCGGTGTAGCCGCCCGCGTGAGCCGTGAGCACGAACTCCTCGAGCGCAACCTCGGTGCCGAGCGGCAGACGCTGCCGCGAGAAGAGGACCTCGATCTCGCGCCCGTCCGCGAGCTTGACCGTCTGCGGTTCGAATGGCGCGCGGCGGATCGCGTCGGCGGACTCGTCGAAGGCGTAGCTCGAGAACGGCACCCACAACGACTGACCGCCGGGAAGCACGAGCTTGATCTGCGAGAAGAGCTCCATGGCGTCGCGCAGGCGCTCCTCGCGTCGGATCACCATCGGCTTCGTCTCGAAGATGCCGCGCGGCAGGAGGTCGTCGATCAGGAGCCGCACTCCGCCTCCGATCGCGACAGGCTTGTCCACGGCGGCATCGATGACCTCGGACTTGCCGCTCACGGCGGAGACGACACGCAGCCGCCCTTCCTCGGGCCCGTGCGCGAGGACGACGAGCGCGAGCCCATTGCCAGGCTCGAAGGCGACCTCGACAGACTCGTCCTCGAACTTCGGCGCGCCGTGCGCATCGGCTGCATCCATCTCCTTCACGTCGCGGGTGAGCGCGGGATTGTCGAAGACCCATCGGCGGAAGACGCCCTTCGGCGTCCGCAACTCGACGATCGCCAGCGACACCCTCGATCCTGCGATCGGAAGCTCGTCCTGCACATTCACCACGCGGTACGCGTACGACGCCTTGCCGTCGGACTCGGAGCCCTTGATCTCGATGAACGGCGCGTCGGCGTTCACAGCGGTGATGTCGCGGATCTCGTCGCGGACCTCGATCCCCTTCAAAGGAATCCGCACCGTGAGCGTTGGCTGGCGCAGGAATCGGTCGAGCTCGCGCTCCTCGCCGAGGTGCACGAAGCGGAGCACGCCCTGGTCGGCGCGCGACGCCTGCGGATCGAGGGCGATCAGCCGATACGGCGGCGACCTCTTGCCGTCGTCGCCGGCGACCTCGAGGAGCGCGATCGGATTGAGCGGTGCATTCGGCCCACCGTCGGTCAAGCGGCTTCGGGGAATCGCGTAGCGCAGGTAGCCATGGACGCGGAACTCGACGTCCTTCAACGGATCGTCGGACGAAGCCGGGCCAACGGCGAGGTCGAGCGGATCGATCGGCAGCAGCACGTCGCCGCCCTGCTGGAACACGTCGTCGCGGCTGCGGATGTAATCGTTGTAGAGCGGCAACCCTTCGATCGGGCGCTCGGTCCACTGCGTCGAGCCCTTCGGGCGCACGTACAGCGCCCACGACTTCACGAGGTCGTTGCGGAGGTAGAACCACCGCTGCGGCTCGTAGTCGAGCGACAGCGACAGCTCCTTGTCGAAGATCGGGTCGCCGAGCTCCTTCACCGCGCGCTTCACGGGCTGCTTGGTGTCCTTGGTGAAGATCAGGTCCTCGGTGAGCTGCGGGCGCCCGTCGATCAGCTGGCGCAGGAAGCGTGCGCCGCTGCGCTCGACAAGCACGGTCACGCTGTAGGCACGCGTGCCCTTCTCATCGCCGGTCAGGATCTCCCACGCGGGGTCGATCGCACGCACCTCGAGCGACGTGCGGTTCGCACCCTCGCCGAACTCGATCCGCTGACCGGGCGAGGCCACGAGGTCGGCGCGCACATCGCCGATCTGCGCGACCACGCGCCGCCGCGCCACCGGCGCATCGCCCTCGACCTTCAGCCCGAAGTAGACGAACGAGCCGACGATCAGGAGCAGGATGCCGGTGTGGATCATCCACACGCCGTAGTTCACCGGCTTGAACGGGATGCGGCGCACGGTCGTCACGGCGATATTCGCCGCAATGAGGATCATCATCAGGTCGAACGGCCACCAGTGGAACCATTCGAACTCGGTCATCTCGAGTCCGCGCCACTGGCGGATCTGGTCATGCGCCCATGCTTCCGCGCTGAAGATGTTCCAGCCCTCGGGGTAGACGATGCCCGCGGATCCAATCGACGAGTAGACGAAGAGCGCGACCAGCAGCCAGATTCCGAACCAGACGCTCGAGAAGAGGTCGAGCACACGCCCGAGCACTCCGCGCGCGCGCGCGGGTTCGATCGGGGCAGTTGGAGCGGTCGCGAGGGTGGGCATTCGCAGGTGGGACAGGATGCTAGCTTGGCGGGGAATGCGGTACCGCCCCGACGGCGTCAGGTTCGCGCGGAACGCTCCGCATTGGCTATCATCGCCGACCTCCGAAAGGGATCACACACCATGAATCTGAAGTCGATCATCGCATTCGCAGCGTTCGCAGCCGCATCCGTTGCACTCGCACAGGACAAGCCCGCCGCAGCGCCCGCCCCCGAGACGAAGCCGGCGCAGGCCGCGCCGGCCGCAGCGGTCGAGTACTGCGTCTTCCGCACCACCAAGGGCGACATCGTGATGGAGCTCGACCGCGCGAAGGCGCCCATCACCGTCGAGAACTTCGTTGGCTACGTGAAGGACGGCTTCTACGACGGAACCGTGTTCCACCGCATCGTGCCAAACTTCGTCATCCAGGGCGGCGGCTTCGACACCAAGGGCGTGCAGAAGAAGAATAAGGCGCCGATCGCAAACGAATGGAAGAACGGTCTCAAGAACAAGCGCGGCACGCTCTCGATGGCGCGCACGAACAATCCGAACAGCGCGACCAGTCAGTTCTTCGTGAGCCTGAAGGACAACGACTCGCTTGACCAGCCCATGTCGGGCGGCGCAGGCTACGCCGTGTACGGCAAGGTGATCGTGGGCATGGAGGTCGTCGATGAGATCGCCAAGGTCAAGCGCTCGATTAAGAACGGCATGCAGGATTGGCCCGTCGAGGACATCATCGTGAACAAGGCCGAGATGATCTCGAAGGAAGAGGCCGCCAAGTTCCTGAATGCAAAGCCAGCGGTCGCGCCAGCCGCTCCTGCCGCTGCGCCTGCCGCCCCGACTGCC
>JBEGLX010000028.1:0-40446 GCA_041183345.1 Planctomycetota bacterium | reverse complement strand
GATGGGAATCGCCGCTCCGACGGCCTTCGGCCGTCGGATGGGACCAATCCGGGCATCGCAAATCCGGCGCGAAGCGCCGGGTGGCACTATCCCCGAGCGGCGAGCGCAGCGAGTCCGAGGGGTAGTGCTCGCAGGGCGTGGGAGTCGATCTGCCCACGCGAGCCGACGAATCAGGCGAGCACGACCCGTCGCTTCGTGACTTCGTCACTCCGCTTCGGGATCGTGGCACCCGACGGCCTTCGGCCGTCGGAGCGGCGATTCCCATCGCATCTCGAAACCGCCGCTCCTCTGGAGCGGCGGAATGACTCGGCGCGCGAAGCGCGTCCGGAATCTCCTCTCCGCTCTCTCCTCTCCTCAAACCACGGCGCGCGAAGCGCGGCCGCCCCGCGTCCCCATAACGGTGCAGCACCGCGCTCCGCTAGATTGCGCCTATGCCCGTGATCCTCGAGCCGACCCCGGAGAACATCGCGTTCTGCGCTGAGCGCGTGCGCCGTGGACTTTCCGTCGGCTTCCCGACCGAGACCGTCTACGGACTCGGCTGCGACGCGTCGAGCGAGGCCGCCGTGGCCGAAGTCTTCGCGATGAAGTCGCGGCCGCAGAACAACCCGCTGATCGCGCACGTGCTCGACATCGCGATGGCGAAGAAGGCCGTGGTCGGCTGGGATGTCCGCGCGCAGAAGCTCGCGGAGGCGTTCTGGCCGGGACCGCTTGCGATCGTGCTGCCGCGGCGCGCGGACATCTGCGCGCTGTCGGTCGGCGGACGCACGAGCGTCGCCGTGCGCTCGCCCGCGCATCCGGTCGCGCGCGCGCTGATCGAGGCGTTCGGACGCCCGATCTCGGCGCCGAGCGCGAACCGCTCGGGGCGGCTCTCACCGACGAGCGCCGCGCATGTCGCCGAAGAGTTCGCGGCGTTCGCGGAGCTCCCGATCTTGGACGGCGGTCCGTGCGAAGTCGGCCTCGAGTCGACGGTGCTCGACCTCTCCCGCGCGCGTCCGATGATCCTGCGCCCCGGCGCGATCACGCAGAAGGACCTCGAGCCGATCATCGGCCCGGTCGCCGCGCCCGAGATCGGCCAGCAGGCCGCGAGCCCGGGCACGAGCGCGTCGCACTACGCGCCCACGACCCACACCGAGCTCGTCGACGAGAAGCTGCTCGCGAACCGCCTCGCGTCCTGCGAGAAGCCCGTCGCCGTCGTCGCCTTCGCGGGCACGGATGTCCCCTCGCCGCACGAGTTCTTCGCCATGCCCCGACACGCGGGCGCCTACGCGCAGATGCTCTACGCGACGCTGCGCCGCGCCGATGCCTCGGGCGCGCACGCGATCCTGATCGTCGCGCCGACCGAGCGCGGCGGTCTCTGGGACGCCGCCTTCGACCGCATCAAGCGCGCGACGGCAAAGCGAACCGCGCCGGTGACCTGAGCTGCGCGCATCGATCGCGCGCGCTGGATTCTCGATTGCTCCCAGACTCCATTCTCCCGAGGCGAACGGTCAGTTGTCCTGCGACTCCGCGTCGAACGCGATCCCGTTCGCCTCGAGCCCTGTTCCCGTCGCCTGCTGCAGCGCGGCGATCGCGTTCTGGTAGCCGACGAGCGACGCGAAGTACGCGTCCTCGGCCGCCGCGAGCCCATTCTGAAGCTGGAACTTGAGCTGGAGGAACTCGGGCGTGAGCGCCGCGAGCGTCTTCTCATCGACGAGGAGCGCCCGCAGGTTCTCCGCCTGCGCGAGGCGGAAGGTGCGGTTCTGCTCGACAAGCTGGCGGAAGCTCACGCAGTCGGTGAGCGCGTTCTTCACCGCGAGCACCGAGTTCTGCACCGCCGCGTCGTACGCGACATACGCCTGCGAGCGGCGCAGGCGCGCCTGGCTGTACGCGGCGTCGGCCGCGCGGTTCCCGAGCGCGTAGCTGAACTGGAGCCCCGCCGCGTAGTTCACGAAGTCGCCGTCGCCGAGCTCGCTGACCGAGTCGCCGAAGTCGCCCTCGAGGCCGAACCAGGTGACATTCGTCTGGAGGTCGAGCTGCGGGAGCGTGTTGCTCTGGGCGACCGTCATGCCGATGCCGGCGCTGTCGATCGCGAGCATCGCCTGCTTGATGGCGGGCGAGTTCGCGAACGCCTGCTCGATCGAGCGACGCAGGTTCGCCTCGAAGGCGGCATCGCTCGGTGCATCGGCGGGAACGACGTCGATCTCGCTGCCGATCGGGAGATCGGGGCTGTTGATGACCGCCTTGAGGGCGTTGCCCGCCTCGGACAGGCGGCGGCGCGCCTCGATCACGAGCGCCTTGCGCTGCTCGACGGTGGCGACGGCGTTCGCGTACTGCGCCACGGTCGCGTCGAACTCGCGGCGCTTCGCAAGGATGTCGCGGACCTCCTCGCCCACGCTCACGAGCCACTCGGCGCTCACGAGCCGCGCGCGCGCCGAGACGAGCGACCAGTACGCCTGCTGCGTCTGCGCGACGACCGCGAGCAGCCGCGCGCGCAGCGCCTCGGTCGCCTGCTTGTCCGAGTTCTGCGCGATGCGCACCTGCGCGGTCGCGACGTCCTCGCCGAAGCCGCGCAGCAGCGGCTGGGTGAGCCCGAGGCTGACCGCAGTCGACCACGCGGGGTCGGGCGAGAAGAAGCCATCGCGCAGGTTGTCGATGACCTGGTTGCGCGCCGAGAGCGAGATCGAGCCGCCGCTGGTGAGTGCGCGCCCGATCGACGCGTCGGCAGCCCAGTTGTTCTGGTCGTTCACAGCGGGGATGACGGTCGCGCCGCCCGAGCCCGGCAGCAGGATGCCGACCGACGGCTGGTCGTTGCGCTGGTAGCCGACGCCCGCGCCCACGATCCAGTCGAACGCCGCCTCGGCGCGCGTGACGTCGTCGCGGTTGATCGCCTGCTGGAGGCGCGCGGTGTCGGTCTCGAGGTTGTTGCGGACGGCGGATTCGATCGCCGACTTCAGGGTGAGCATCACCCGCGCCGGCGGCTCGGCGGCGAGCGGCACGACCCCGCCGACGGTCGACCCGAGCTGGGCCGACTGCGGCCCGATCGCATTCAGTTCATCGCGCCGCGCAGAGAGCATGCGGTCGACGTCGGTCTCGACGCGCCCCGTCACCGGCGCCGACGCCGGCGGCACCTTCGCCATCTGCCGCGCCTCGCCGCCGGCGACCGCAGCGTCGATCCGCGCGGAAAGCGCTTCGTGACGGGCGATTGCGTCCTCGCCGCCCGCGAAGGGCGTCTTGCAGGCGACGGGCAGTCCCGCCGCGAGCGAGGCGATGAACAGGCAGCGGACGGTCGACGATCGAGGCAGCATGGAGGGCGGATCGTAGCTCCTCCGCCAACCGCGCGCGCGTCGGCGGAGCACTGGGAAACCCTGCGGAAACTCCTTTGATTCCGACGCTCCCCAACCGTCCCGAGCGCGGTACATTCCCCGCCATGAACCTCCGAACCTACCTCGCGCCTCGCGCGCACTCCGCGGCTTCCCTCGCGCGCGGCACTCTCTTGATTTCGCTCACGTCGACTGTCTTCACCATGTCCGCGCTCGCGCAGGACAGCACCAAGCCGGCGACGAAGGCGACCAACGCGACTCCAGCGGCAAACTCGACCTTCGAGGCGACGATCACGGCCGACGAGGCGCTCGTCCGCTGCGAAGCGTCCGCTGAATCGGGCTACCCGTTCGGCACGCTCGCCAAGGGACAGGTCGTCACCGTCGTCGAAAGCGTCCCCGGATGGGTGCGCGTGCAGACCTCCGGCCCTGCGTTCGAGGGTTGGGGCGGATTCATCACCCAACTGCCGACCATGCAGCTGTCGGCGGACGGCAAATCGCTGAGCTTCACCAGCACTGCGACGATCGTCGCGCCGAACGGCAACGAAGGCTTCCTTCCCGAGCGCAGTTGGAAGGCGATCGGCTTCCTGGTGCCGGGCGACACGATCCCCGTGATCGACACCATCAAGGGCGATCAGAAGACCTACTACGCCGTGCCGCTTCCCGCACGCGCGTCTGGTTGGATCGCTGCGTCGTCCATCAGCCGCAACGGATCGCCGACGGCGACGACGACTGGAACCACGACCACTGGAACCTCGACGACTGGAACCACGACGACTGGAACCACGACGACCGGCGCCGACAACAGCACCCAGACCATCGCGCCGAAGCCGCCCGCACCGGGCACGGAGACCGGCACCACCGAGACTCCGAAGTCCGAAGGCACCGACGCGGTGAAGAAGCCGAGCGAGACCTCGACCGAGCCGAAGACGGTGAAGAAGCCGAAGGCTCCCGCCGAGCCGAAGGCGCCGACCGCTGCGTCGAAGACCCTCGACGAATACAAGGCGCTCGAGCAGAAGTGGAACGGGCTCGCGAAGGACACCTGCGCGATGGCTGACCTGCAGGAACTGCAGGTGAGCTACGCGAACCTCTCGCGGAACAGCGAGGCGCTGACGCCGACGCGCCAGGCCGCCAAGCTGCGCTCGATCCACATCACGCAGCTCATCGAGCTGCGCGACATGCAGGAGCACGCGAAGAAGATCGCCGCGCGCGGCGAGGACAAGGCGCGCGAGGTGCAGGCCATCGAGGAATGGCTGCGCGCGCGCCAGCAGTACACCGCGGTCGGCGTGCTCAACGCGTCGGTCGTCTACGACGGCGAGCGCCTGCCGCGCCTCTATCGCCTGCAGGATCCGACCAGCGGCCTGACGGTCGCCTACCTCACCGAGGATCCCGACCTCAAGCTCTCGTCGATGCTCGGCCTCGTCGTCGGCGTGAAGGGCGAGAAGAAGTTCGATGAGAGCCTGCGCCGCGACATCATCACCCCGACCTCGATGACCGTCCTCCGCTCCGACAAGGAGACCGCGATCTCGAGCCCCGAGAAGGTCGAGAGCACCGAGTCGGGCGACGAGAGCGGCAAGTAAGCCCCGCGCGCGAGAAGTGAGTATCCACAGGCTCCGCACGAAGGTGCGGAGCCTGTTTCTTTCGCTATACTCCTGTTCGTCGGGGCGTTAGCTCAATTGGGAGAGCGATGCCTTTGCAAGGCATAGGTTACCGGTTCGATCCCGGTACGCTCCATTCGAAAACAGGTCCGCCATCGGCGGACCTGTTTTCGAATGAGAGAGGAGAAAGGAGAGAGTGGAAAGGAGAGCAGGCGCTGCACTCCTCGGTCTCCTCTCTACTCTCTGCTTTCCGCGTCGTAGGCGAGAACGCCGTTCCTGATCCATCCCACCCCCCTGCATGTCCTCCCTTTGGCTCCACATCCCCGCCGTGCCCTCCGTGGGCGACGCCGTCGCGATCTCGCGTGACGAAGCGCGCCATGCGTTCGGCGCGCGGCGCCTCGGAGCCGGCGACGTGGTCACGCTGTTCGATGGGCACGGGCTGATCGCACAGGGTCGCTTCACCGACGAGCGCACGCGCTCGGGAGACGTCCAGGTCGAGGTGGTCTCGCGCACGCTGGCGCAACCGTTGTCCCCCGAGGTGACGGTCGCCTTCGCCGTGCCGAAGGGCGATCGTCTGTCGACCCTGCTCGATGGCGCGACCCAGGCGGGCGTCTCGCGGCTGGTTCCGATCGAGTGCGCGCGCAGCGTGGTCGACGCCGACAAGCTTGACCGCGGCGAGCGCTGGCATCGGATCCTTGCCGAGGCGACCAAGGTGGCGAAGCGCGCGTGGATGCCCGAGCTGGTTGCCGGCGGTCGGCTGATCGACGTGGCGAAGGCGGAGCTCACGCGCGGCGCCGCGATCGCCGTGGCACACACCTCGGACGCCTCCGCGATCCTGCCCTGGGCGTCCGCGCTGCCCGCAGCGCAGCCACGCACGCTCTTCATCGGCCCCGAAGGCGGCTTCGAGGACGGCGAGATCGCCGAGCTCCGCGCGCTCGGCGCGACGGTGGTGACGCTCGGTCCCTGCGTGATGCGCGTCGAGATGGCGGCGGTCGCCGCGTCCGTGCTATTGCGGGCGTGACTCGGCAGCCTCGAGCCGCCCGCCGTCGAGCCGCAGCGTGCGCGTGGCGATGCTCGCCGCGAACGGCAGGTCGTGCGACACGATCACGATCGCCATCCCCGATGCACTGAGCGCGCGCAGCGTCTGCTCGACCTCGCGGGTGGCCTCTGGGTCGAGCGCGCTCGTCGGCTCGTCGAGCAGCAGAACGCGCGGTTCGAGCGCAAGCGCGCGGGCGATGGCGACGCGCTGCTGCTGGCCACCCGAAAGTTCATGCGGCATCGCCGTCGTGCGGTCGATGGACACGCGGGCAAGCGCCGCACGCGCGCGGCGCGCGGCGCCGTCCCGCGAGAGCCCCTGCACGACGCGGAGGGCGAGCTCGACGTTCCGCTCGACCGAGAGATGCGGAAAGAGCCCGCCTTGCTGGAGTACAAGCCCGACGCCTTCGCAGCGGACTTCACCGGCTTCGACCGGATCAAGCCGCGCGATCGCCCGCAGGAGCGTCGACTTTCCCGAGCCATTCGCGCCGAGCACGGCCACGCGCTCACCCGCAGCAACGGCGAGATCGACGCCGCGGAGCACGGCGCGCCCACCGCGCGAGGCGTGGAGCCCCTTCACTTCGAGCAGGACCGACGGAGAAGGCTGCGTCATGGATGCGCCCCCTTCCCGTGAGACAGGGTCGTCGTGAAGCCGCGCGCGCGTAGCCGCCGCTCGAGCCAGTTGCCGAAGAGGTCGCCCGCCACCGACAGCACGAGGTAGACCGCCGCTGCGATCACGAGCATCTCAGGGACGCTGAAGCGCGCCTTGCCGATCCCGAGGCAGACGCCAAGGAGGTCGGTCACGCCGATGACGCTCACCAGGCAACTGTCCTTGATGAGGCTGTTCAGGTCGTTGATGATCGCGGGCATCGCGATGCGCACGCCCTGCGGGGCGATCACGTGTCGGATGGCCTGCGCGCGGGTGAGCCCGAGCGCGCGGGCCGCGTCCCACTGCACCGCGGGCACCGCCTCGAGACCAGCGCGGTGGACCTCCGCCTCGTAGGCGGCGTAGTTCGCAGCGAGGCAGAGGGCGCCGACGACGAGCGCAGGGAGCGTGAGGAAGGCGGCGCCACCGAGTGGATCGAGCAACGGCTGAACGAACGCGGGTGCCGCGGCATACAGCCACTGCCCGAGCGGTGGCAGCGAGAAGTAGACGAGAAAGATCTGCACGAGGAGCGGCGTACCGCGGACGAGCGTGATGTACGTGATCGCAGCGCGGCGCATCCACGTGCGCGGCGACATGCGCGCAAGGGCGAGGAAGAGCCCCGCCGCCGTCGCGAGCGGCATGGCGGTCACGGTGAGCAGCACCGTCATCCACGCGCCGCGGAAGATCGCGGGCGCGATCGACTCGGTTGCGGCGGCGGAATCGCCCGCTGAACCGCGTGCGGCGGCGATCACCTCCTGCGGGCGTCCCTTCGCGGTGCCGACCCCGCGCTGGGCGTCATCCCAGAGCCCCCAGCGCTGGAGGATCTCGCCGAGCGTGCCGTCCGACTTCATCTCGCCGAGCACGCGGTCGATGTCCGCCCCGAGCGTGTCATCCGCCTTGCGCGTGACCGCAGCGTACTGCCCAGGCGCGAAGGTCTCGGGCACGAGCGCCAGCCGCTCGTCGTGCGCAGCGTAGTAGGCAGCGATGATCGACTCGGCAAGCGCTGCATCGGCGCGCCCGAGCGCGACCTCGGTGTAGGGCGCGAGGCTGTCGTCGTACTGGAGGATGAGCTCATCGGCGAAGCCTGCGTCCTTCAGGACGTCGACCGACTGCGAGCCGTTCAGCACCGAAACACGCTTGCCTGCGAGGTCGGCGAGCGACCGCACGCGACCCGCATCCGCGCGGCGCACCACGATCTGCTGCCCGAAGCGGAAGTACGGCACGCTGAAGCGCGCGACAACAGCCCGCTCGTCGGTGACTTCGAAGCCATTCATGAGGACATCGCAACGACCCGCCTCGAGCGCGTCGTAGAGCGCGAGCCAATCCGCGCGGAATAGCTCAGGCGTGCGCCCGAGCCTGCGCGCGACCTCGGCCATGATGTCGACCTCGAAGCCGATCACCCGATCGGGGTTGTCAGGGTCGAAGAAGGCAAACGGCGCACCGCCCGAAGGGTCGGCGCCCCAGCGCAGCACGTCGCCCCGAGGTTCCTGCGCGCGGGCGACCGACGACACCAGCCCAAGCGGCGAGGCAAGCATCAGGGCAAGCATCACGGCGCGCAGCACGACGGGCGCGAGCAGCCGCGCGATCACGATCTCGACCCACCTTCCGACGCGCATCGCAGGCACGCAGCATCGCCGCATGGCTCCATGTGCGCGGTCGCGGTGCCTTCACCGACGGAATCGAGCACCTCGCGCTCGAGCCGTGACGCGATGTCATGGCTGTCGGCGACGGTCATTCCGCGTGGGACGCGCAAATGCATGTCGACGAAGTGCGTGCGCCCCTGGTGTCGATGCCGGACCGATGCGTACGAGCAGATGCGCGGCTCGTCGCCCTGCTTGTGGCGCTCGAGGATGGCGACGATCCGCCGGTGGTCCTCTGCATCCTGCACGCCGATGATCGCCGACACGCCCCTGAGAGCGACGCGCGCACCGACGACGAGAAGGAGCAGGCCGACTGCGAACGCGACGGCGGTGTCGATCCACCCGAGGCCCGTGATCCGAACCGCGATCAGGCCGCCGATCACAGCGAACGTGGTCACCAGATCGCTCAGCAGGTGCTTCCCGTCGCCCTCGAGCGCGGCCGAGCCCATCGAGCGCCCGACCTTGAGGAGCACGAAGCCCGCGATCCCGTTCAGCACCGCGCTCGCCCCCACGAAGACGAGCCCGAGATCGACCTGCTGGAGCTCCTTGCTTCCCCGATAGACACTCTCCGCGCAGTGCGTCAGGATGATCATGCCCGCGACCGCGACCAGCACGCCCTCGAAGAGCGCGCTGATGAACTCCATCGGGCCGTGCCCGTAGGGATGCTCCTCGTCGGGCGGGCGCTCGGCGTACTTCAGGGCCAGGAACGCGCCGATCGAGGCGACGATGTTCACGATGCTCTCGAGCGCGTCGGAGAAGACAGCGTCCGAGCTCGTGAGCAGCCAGCCGGTGAGCTTCAGCCCGAAGCCGACGAACCCGACCACGATCGCCCAGCGGGCTGCCATCGTCGCGCGGTGCGCGTGCTGCGGATCGGGGGCTCTTGTCGCCACGTGCGCAGGGTACCTGAGGGTCGGCGTGCCGTGCGTCGAGCGTCATGCCGTGATCGCCGCCGAATCGATGATCGCCCAGCCGGTCGGACGGAAGAACGGGAAGCGCCCCATCGCGCCGACGAGCGCGCGCAGATCCTCGCGATCGAGCGTCCAAGCGTCGCCAGGATCCGCGCGCGCTGCAGCGACCGCGACCTGCCTGCGGAACCACTCGAGCGTGAAGGCGCGCTCGCGCAGCGGCCAGTGACCAAGGCGCTCGCCGATCTCAAGCGCCTTGTTCGTGCAGACCGCGAAGGCGCGATCGGCTTCCGGATCCTCGGAGATGCCGCGGGCTCGCGGATCACCCGCCCGCATGGCGATGTTGGCGCCGAACACAGCCCACCAGCCCGCGCTCTCGATGAGATGCCCGCCGGGGACCGCGTCGACGTCGACGAAGCGATCAAGCTCGGACAGGATTTCGGCAAGACCCTCATCGGGCGCGAGGTCCCCCGCCGCCACGCGCGCCTCGATGATCCCGCCGAGCGCCGTGCGCGCGAGCCCCTCGTACTGCGGGTCGCCGAACTCCTCGGCGAGCCCTCGGTAGCGCGCCTCCGCAGCGACGAGCGAGCGATGCGCGCGCTGTGCATGGCGACGGCGCTCCTCGGCGCAATCCGCGCGCGCGATCATGCGCCGCGTCGCGTGCCCTCGGATCATGTGCCCGAATGCCTCCGCCACGCGCTCGAGCCGAGTGCGCGGCGGTGCCGAGTCGAAGCGCTCGAGCACGCCGTCGGCAAGCGCGCGTGCCTCGAGCAGGTTCCAGAGCGTGTAGTTCGCGTTGGCGACGTTCACGGTGAGCATGAGCCGAACGTCCGCGCCGACATCGGGTTCGCCGAGCGCATCGCGAAGCGCCTCGAGCGCGCGTCCATAGCGCCCGCATCCATCGAGCGCGCCAGCGAGTCGATTCGCAGCGATCGCACGCTCGCGCGAAGTCCGCGCCAACGCCCGCATCGCCCGCGCCGTCGCCTCCATCGCGGCGAAGTCGCCCGCGCGGTGCTCGACCTGCGCTCGGCAATCGAGCTCCGCGAACGACGCTTCGCGAACGCCGCCCTCCGGCGCATCAGACTCGCCCCACATGCGCTCGGCGACATCACCGAGCTCCCAATCGAGCGCGATGGCCAAGCGCGCGACCAGGTCGAGCTTCGGATCATCGGCATCCGCAATCGGCCGCAGGCGGCTCCGCCCGAGCGCGTCGTTGAGCTGACCGTTCGTCCAGCCGCGATAGACGCGCGCGAGCCGCGCCATGCGGTCGAACTGTCGCCGGCGCTGCTCGCCATCCGTGAACTTCGTGCCCGATCGCCCGCCTGCCCCATCGTTCGTCGCCATCGCGGCCCCCTTCGTGCTTGAGTGCGTTCGCTACCCGCAATGAAGATCACATGGCGAAGCCACGGCGCGCGAAGGGATGACGCGCGTCCAGCGATTTTCCCGTCGGCGGTTCTCTGCACGCAGTGGAAAGCCATCCGCGCACGCCTCGATGCGCGACGCAGCAATCGATCCACCTGATATCCACCGTCACTCGCGTACGAGCACGCACGCATCGCCCGCGCTGCACGCTTCACCGAGCACGCGAATGCGCGCAGGCGGCTGCGTGAGCGCAAGCGAGCCGATGCGCCTGCCTGCGAGCAGCATCGCGCCACGATCGTCGAGCCAGAGGATCTCGAGCGCCCGCGCGGCACGTGACTCGCCTGCGGCAAACGACACGTCGCAGAGGCGCGTGCCGTCAGAGGCAAGCACTTCGACGTGTCCGCCGCCCTCCACCATGAGCCGCACGCCGCGCGCTGCGGGGTCCACCGAATGCGACCACGCGACACGCTCGCCGCTCAATCCGGAGGGCTCGTCCGCGAGCGGCTGCCACACGTGCCGCCCGAGCTCGGTGAACATCGGCGCGCGGAACGCGACCTCGCACGGCGGACCGCCGTGCACCTGGAATCCGATCAGCCCTGACACGATCCCGTCGTACCACTCCGCGCAGTCGACGCCGTTGACGCGCGTGCGGATGCGCGGGCCCACGCACTCGATCTCGTAGCGGTTCCACGCACCGAGCTTGAACGCCGCGCGCGCCGCGTCGTTTCCCTCAAGGGGCGCGAGCCACGCGCGCCCGCGCTCGTCATAGATGCCCCCCGACCATGCCCGCTTCGTCGGATCGACCTCGACCTGCAGTCCGCCGAGCGTCTTCTGCCCGCCGGCCGCCTCCTTCTCCTGCGAGCGGATCTGGATGCCAGAGTTCATCTTGTCGCCGAACGGGTTGTCGGCGGAACCGAGCTTGACGTCGACCTCGAGGCGGAAGTCGCCGACCTCGCGCGGGCTCGCGAGGAACCCATTCGCGGGGATCGGGCCCTTTCCGATCAAGACGGGCTGGCCGTCCATTTCGTGGAGTTCCACCTTCGGCGGCGCGCCGAGAACTCGCCAGTCGGAATACGGCAGCGCGTCGAACAGCGGACGGACGGTGGCGGCGGCCCTCGGCGCGGGCTGAACCGTCGCGCAGGCGGCAAGCCACGCGCAAGTCGCGACAGCAGAGAGATTTCGGGCGAGTGGCATCCATGCATCGAAGCAGCGCGCGCGCACGCCGTCAAGCGGACACCCCCTCCATGAGATTGAGTCGTGGAGGAAAATTGACTGAAAACCAGCGCTTTAGACGGTGAAGTCCTCGCCATTTCACGCATGATGCTTCAACTTCGGTCTCGCTGACCGAGAGCCTGCTGGACGAACCGCGTCCCCCGTTCCGGGTCACGGCGGCAGGCGCCAAGCTGACGCAAGAGGAGCGCGCGACTTGAGTTGTGGTGGCGCAATCTGGAGATCGATGGCACGTCGTGCGGGCGCAGTGCTCGCCGGAGGTGCCACATTGCTTTCGGCTACCGCGCGTTTGGACGCCGCGTTCGTTCGACTTGTGGTCACCGCGATTGACGTCGATGAAGCAGGCAAGCAGTTGACTGTCTACACAGTCGCTGCTCGCTTCGATGGCCCCAGCGATGCCGTCATCATGGCGTACCAGCTTGGCTCACAGAAGCCGGAGAACTTCAAGGGGTTCTGGCATCGTGACCTCGCGACCGCGCCGAACGACGACGCCGAGCCCGTGCTGACCCAGGACGTCGGCACATGGAATCCGACGCTCCTCGGCCCGATCAAGACGAACCGCCCCTTCGACTCGTACCTCACGATCGGTGGTGAGGCGAACCAGCGCAACACGACGATCGCTGACCCATCGTGGGCGAAGGCCGATGGTGGCACGCGCGGCTGGTCGCGCCCCGATCTCCCCGCGACCGGAAAGACGGGCTGGTACATCGCCGCGCGCGGTCCCGACAGCAGCGGGCATGTCGGCAATTCGAAGAACTACGAGATTAACGGCAAGCCAACCCTCGAGAATCCCGCGACCGACGTGCGGCTCGCGCAGTTCGTGCTCTCGCGCGGGCACGCGCCACGCGAGTTCACCTTGACCGTTGCATGGAACGACGGGACGGAAGGCAAGCCGCAGTCGTTCACGACGGAGAAGTTCACGCTGGGTGGTGAGACGAAGCCTGCGCCCACGGGCGCAAATGGAGCGAAGCCGTGATGACGATACAGAATCGTGCGTTCGGGTTGCTGACGACTGGTGGGGTTGCCGCGATGACCGCGGCAGACGCGGGCGCAGCGTTTGTAGGGTTCGTCGCGACAGTCACGCAAGTGACCTCGGGTGGCATCCTCCTGGACCAAGTTCGCGTCGTCGCACGTTTCAACGGGCCGACCGACACCGTTCTCAGCGCCGGCACGCTTGTTTACCTGAGCGGCGCCACCGTCGCGGATCCGTATCAGGCCTTCTGGCACAAGGACAACTCCGATTACAACGGCGGCGTGCTCTCGAAGCAGTACGGCACGTGGGCGCCGTCCCTCACGGGCAGCGCGACGCTGAACCGTCCGTTCGACTCGTTCCTCACCATCGGTGGAACCGCGACCGCGACAAACCCGACCGCAGCCTCCCCGGGATGGGCCTCGGGCGGCTCGGGCTCGCACGCTGGCGGACCCCAAGGCTGGAACCGCGCCGATCTGCTGAACAACGGCGATATGACATATTTCAACAGCAATCCACCAAATCTCCAGGGCCGCGTCGGCGTCTCGCCGAACACCGCCACCGACGTCCTCCTCGCACAGTTCGTGATCGACCGCAACGCCTTTGCCGGCAACTGGTCTCTCACGATCGGATTCAACGACGGCGTCCCCGGATCGGCCGCGCAGTTCGGAACCGGCACGTTTAGTATCGGTGGATCCGGCAGCTGCCCCACCCTCTACCGCGACCTCGACGGTGACGGCTTCGGCTCGACTTCGAGCGGAACGACTTCGAGCTGCACCCCTGTCACGGGCTATGTCTCGAACAACACCGACTGCAACGACTCGAACGCAGCGATCAACCCGAACACCACGTGGTATCGCGACACGGACGGCGACGGCGTCGGCGCGGCCGTGAACGGCACGATCGTCCAGTGCACGCAGCCTGCCGGCTACGTCCTCGCAGCTGGCGACAACTGCCCCAACATCGCCAACGCGAATCAAGCCGACGTCAACAACAACGGTCTCGGCGACGTCTGCGAGTTCGCGCGCGGCGACCTCAACCTCGATGGCGTCGTGAACGCATCGGACGTCCCGCTCTTCTTCAACGCTTGGGGCTCCGCCGGTCCGCTCGGCGACCTCAACTTCGACGGCGTTGTCAACAGCGCCGACTTCACGATTCTCCTCGGCAACTGGGGCACGACGCCCTAATTGAACGCGATCTTCTCACGGCGACCACGAGCCAATCTATGTGCAAGAACACCCTCATCCCCGCACTCGCTTCCACGACCGCCGCTCTCATCGCTGTGCCTACGCAGGCGGCGTTTGTCGGCTTCTTTGCGACGGTGACCCAAGTGACCTCTGGTGGCATCCTCCTGGATCAGGTTCGCGTCGTGGCTCGCTTCAATGGCCCGACCGACACCGTCCTCAACGCCTTCAACCTCGTCTACCAGGGCGGCGCGACGGTCGCCGATCCGTACGGCGCGTTCTGGCACAAGGACAACTCGGATTACAACGGCGGCGTGCTCTCGAAGCAGTACGGCACCTGGGCGCCGACCCTCACCGGCAGCGCCACGCTGAACCGTCCGTTCGACTCGTTCCTCACCAACGGTGGAACCGCGACCGCGACGAACTCGACCAGCGCCGATCCCTCGTGGAACTCGGGCGGCTCGGGCTCGCACGCTGGCGGCCCGAACGGCTGGAACCGCGCTGACCTCCTGAACAACGGCGCCATGGGCTGGTTCAACAGCTCGCCGCCGACCCTTCAGGGCCGCGTCGGTGTCGCTCCGAACACCGCGACCGACGTCCTCGTCGGCCAGTTCGTGATCGACCGCGGCGCCAGTGTCGGTACTTGGCAGCTCACGAGCGCGTTCAACGACGGCGTTCCGGGATCGGCTGTGCAGTTTGCCACGGGCACCTTCACGATCGGCAGCGCTTGCCCACCGCTCTACCGCGACCTCGACGGCGACGGATTCGGCTCCGCGTCGAGCGGCACGACTTCGAGTTGTACGCCCGTTTCAGGCTACGTCTCGAACAACACCGACTGCAACGACTCGAACGCAGCGATCAATCCGAACACCACGTGGTATCGCGACACGGACGGCGACGGAATCGGCGCGGCCGCGAACGGCACGCTCGTCCAGTGCACGCAGCCTGCCGGCTACGTCCTCGCTGGTGGCGACAACTGCCCCAACATCGCCAACGCGAACCAAGCCGACGTCAACAACAACGGCCTCGGCGACGTCTGCGAGTTCGCCCGCGGCGACCTCAACCTCGATGGCGTCGTGAACGCATCGGACGTCCCGCTCTTCTTCAACGCGTGGGGCTCTGCAGGCCCGCTCGGCGACCTCAACTTCGACGGCGTAGTCAACAGCGCCGACTTCACCATCCTCCTGAACAACTGGGGTTCCACACCATGAGCGCTTCTCCGCAACCTAAGCCCGCCTCGCTGGGTCTCGCTTCGGACCGTACATCCCTGCAATGCCGAGTCGCGAAGCACTTCCGATCGGCAGCGATGTTCGCTACCGTCGCGGCGAGCGGTTCGGCGTTTGCCGCCGTCCAGTACACCCCAGTGAACATGGTGGTCCCTGCGAACATCGATGGGCTCTATATCAATGTCGAGACGCTGGCCACTGGGTCGGCTGGCTCCGCGGTTGCGGGCTGGGATATCAACCCTTACTCCGCGACCTCGCTCACCTGGTTCAACGCGACGGGCACGGGCATGCTCCGCTACCCAGGTGTCACGACCGGCTCCGCGGGCAATCTCGCTGCGGGCACGAGCGTGGGCCCAACGGGAAGCTACGGCTCTGGTGCGGTGACGGTCGGCACGAATCCTGGCAACTGGCAGCTGAACAGCTCGAATTACTTTGGGTTCCGCTTCGTGGCTTCCGATGGTCTGACTCACTATGGCTGGGGCAGGATGGTAGTTGGTGCCGCGATCACCGATCGCACGATCACCGAACTCGCGTGGGAGACCGTGGCCGCGACGCCGATCTCAGTAGGTGACACGACCGGTTGCCCGATTGCATACCGAGACCTCGATGGCGACGGCTTCGGCGCCGCTGCCGGTGGCGTGATTGCCGCCTGCACGCCCGTTCCGGGCTACGTCTCGAACAACACCGACTGCAACGACTCGAACGCAGCGATCAATCCGAACACCACGTGGTATCGCGACACGGACGGCGACGGCGTCGGCGCTGCCGTAAACGGCACGCTCGTCCAGTGCACGCAGCCTGCTGGCTATGTCCTCGCTGGCAGCGACAACTGCCCGAATGTTTCGAACACAGACCAAGTCGACGCCAACAACAACGGACTTGGCGACGTCTGCGAGTGGGCCCGCGGCGACCTCAACCTCGACGGCGTCGTGAACGCCTCGGACATTCCCCTCTTCTTTAACGCATGGGGCTCCGCCGGCCCGCTCGGCGATCTCAACTTCGATGGCGTTATCAACAGCGCCGACTTCGCCTTGCTGCTGAACAACTGGGGCACGACACCCTGATCTGCGCGCCGCGCCCCGTTACCAATCCCACGACTGCACGCCGAGACTTCTCGCTCGCTTCCCGAAGGACTGAATCATGATGCTCAATCGCACCCTCGCCCGCTTCGCTTCCGCCGCAACCTTGGCTACGGGGCTCGCCGCCAGCAGTGAAGCAACTCTGACCCAGTACTTCGTGGTGAAGACGCAGGTCACGACGGCCGGCGTGCTGCTCGACCAGTATCGAGTGTTCGCGCGCTTCAACGGGCCCACGGACACGCTGCTGAACGGCTTCAACTTCACCTATCAAGGCGGCGCATCGGTCGCGGATCCGTACGGAGCGTTTTATCACAAGGACAACTCCTCCTATAACGGCAACGTTCTCTCGAAGCAGTACGGCACATGGTCGCCGACCCTCACCGGAAACGCGACGCTGAACCGTCCGTTCGACTCATTCTTGCTCATCGGTGGTGCACCCACCGCGACGAACTCCACGAACGCTGACCCGTCGTGGAACTCGGGCGGCTCGGGCTCGCACGCGGGCGGCCCGACTGGCTGGAACCGCGCTGACCTCCTCAACAACGGCACCATGGGCTGGTTCAACAGCTCGCCACCGAACCTACAGGGACGGGTCGGCGTAGCCCCGAACACCACAACAGATGTCCAGATCGCCCAGTTCGTGGTCGACCGTGATGTGAGCGTGGGAACGTGGTACCTCAAGGTCGGCTACAACGACGGCGTCGCAGGATCTGCAGTGCAGTTCTACGAGGGCACCTTCTCCCTGTGCCCGAACATCCAGACCTACTACCCAGACGCGGACGGCGACGGCTTCGGCAACCCGTCCGGCGCACCCGTCTCCAGTTGCACGCCGCTCGCTGGATATGCCCCGAACAACACCGACTGCAACGACGCCAACGCAGCGATCAATCCGAACACGGTCTGGGCGCGCGACTTCGATGGCGACGGATTCGGTTCCGATGCTGCGGCTGACACGTTCACCCAGTGCGCACAGCCGAGCGGCTACATCCTCGCGCACGGCGACTGCAACGACAGCGACGCGACGCTGAACCCGAACACCGTCTGGGCCCGCGACGTCGACGGCGACGGCTTCGGCTCGAGCGCTGGCGGCACGCTGACGCAGTGCGCTCAGCCGACGGGATACGTCCGCAACAGCACCGACTGCAACGACGCCAACGCGGCGATCAACCCCAGCACCGTCTGGTACCGGGACGTGGACGGCGACGGTTTTGGCTCGTCGGGCGATGGAACGCTCGTGCAGTGCACGCAGCCTGCGGGCTACGTCCTGAATGGCACCGACAACTGCCCCGCGCTCTCCAATCCCGGACAAGAGGACTGCAACAGCAACGGGATCGGCAATGCGTGCGAGTGGCTCGGCGTCACGCTGCTCGACTGCGATTCAGACGGCATTCCGAATGCCTGCGAAGGTGGCGAGGTCATCGTTCGAACGAGTCCCACACTCGCACCCGTCGGCACAGGCGTCCCCCCGGTCAGCCACACCTTCACCGGGCTCAAGAGCGCCTACGGCACGAACGTCCGCCTCCACATCGACGCGATCTCCGATCTCGATCTCTCGAGCGAGTATCTCGCAATCTCCTTCGATGGCGGCACCTCCGAGTTCTTCTTCGTCGCAGGCGGGCGCGACTGCCCCGCAACCCCCGATCGCGAGACCAAGAGCTTCACGATCCCCGCGTTCAACGCGCTCGCAGCCGACGGCTCCCTGACCGTCACGATCACCGCCTCGGGCACCGTCAGCCCGACGCAATGCGCGAACGGCGGGGTGACGCTCCGACTCGAGTACGAGCACCTGCCCTCGACGCAGGACTGCAACTCGAACGGCACGCTTGATTCGTGTGAGATCGGCAATGGCACGGCGTTTGACTGCAACGGCAATGGCCGCCTCGACACCTGCGATGTCGCCGCGGGCACGGGCACCGACTGCAACGGCAACGGCAGGCTCGATTCGTGCGACCTCGCGAGCGGTGCTTCCACAGACCTCAACAACAACGGCGTGCTCGATGATTGCGCCGGCGAGTACGTGGTCGGCGGCTCTGGCTACCCGACCATCCAATCGGCAGTCGATGCCGTGCCGTCGGGCGGAACCGTTGTCATTTCGACCGGCACATTCGCGGGACCAATCATCATCTCGGGCAAGCGCGTCACGATCACCTCGACGCAAGGACCGCTCGGCACGACGATCACGGGCAACGGCCTGAACACCTCCATCATCCAGATCAATGGCCCCGCTGCCGCGGGCAGCTACATCGGCTACGTCACGCTGCGCGGCGGCAGCGTCGGATACGACTTCGGCGGATACCGAGTGGGCGGCGCGATCGCCATCATGTCGGCGCCATCGGTCACGGTCGACTACTGCACCTTCGAGGGCAACCGCGCAGGGTACGGCGGCGCCGTCTACTCCTTCGGTTCCTCGGGAATCGTGCGAGATTGCACGTTCCGAAGCAACTCCTCGGACTTCGACGGAGGCGCGCTCGAGGTCGGCGCGACGACGCAGACGGGCTGGCAGGTCCAACGCTGCCGGTTCGACAACAACTCGGCCCCCGTGGGCGGCGCGCTGCACGCTTGGGAAGCGACCGTCGCCGTGAGCGACTCGCGCTTCGAGGAGAACGCGGCCACCGGCAACGGCGGCGCGGTCTCGTGGTATTCGATCAACTCGCCGGCGTTCCTGATCAACCGCTGCAAGTTCGAGGCGAACAGCGCTGGATCCGGCGGCGCACTGGCCGTGGTCGCAGGATCGGGTCCCTTCACGATCGGCGACACGCGCTTCTGCCGCAACAATCCGAACCCCATCCTCGGTGCATACAGCAGCGTCGGTGGCGTCGTGTTCGCGCAGGACTGCGACGGCGACGGTGTCTGCGATCCCGATGAGTTCACCGATGCCGCGAGCGGCTCGTTCGTGTGGTCCGCATCGTCGGGCGGCAATGGCAAGCGCTATATCCGCGTCAGCACGCCGCTGACCTGGGAGAAGGCACGCATCCGTGCGGAGGCGCTCGGCGGCTACCTCGCCACTCCACTGACCGCGGCGGAGAACGCCGCGATCGCGGCCGCTTTCCCCGGGGTCGCTTCCTGGCTCGGTGGCATCCAGTTCGCCCCTCCGGGCGACGCCTCGAACGGCTGGCAGTGGGTCTCGGGCGAACCGTGGTCCTACACCAACTGGCAGGCCGGCGAACCGAACGACTCGGGCGGCGAAGACCGGCTGATGATGGCAAGCAACGGAACATGGAACGACAGCGGCTGCCCGGGAGGCTGTCTGTTCGAGCAGGGGTTCCTCGTTGAAGTCGAGGACTCGTCGCTCAGCCTGAACAAGGACTGCAACGGCAATGGCGTGACCGATGGCTGCGACATCGCCAGCGGCTTCGCGACGGACTGCAACGCCAACAACATCCCCGACTCGTGCGACATCGCTGCGGGTTCGCTCGCGGACTGCAACGGCAACGGCACCGCCGACCTCTGCGAGCTCGGCAAGGCGTTCGCGTGGGGCGAGAACAATGCGGGTCAGGCGGTCGTTCCGTCGGCCGCGAACTACGCCAACGACATCCAGGCCGGCTGCAACCATGCGCTCGCGATGGTGGATGGATCGATCATCGCGTGGGGATCGAACTCGTTCGGCCAGACGAATGTGCCCACCAGCGCGATCCGCGTCCGCGGCATCGCCGCGGGATGCGACCACAACGTCGCGTTCCTCGACAGCGGCTCGGTGATCGCGTGGGGCTACAACGGCTTTGGACAGTGCAATGTGCCCATCGCCGCAAATGGTGGCGTCGTGCAGGTGGCCGCTGGCGCGAACCACTCGGGCGTCCGTAAGTCGAACGGCTCGCTCGTGCTTTGGGGCCGGAATGCAGATGGCGAATGCAATGTGCCGTCAGGCATCGGGAGCATCTCCAAGCTCGCACTCGGTGGCGCCCACTCGATGGCGTTGCGGCCCGACGGCACCGTGCTCTGCTGGGGTCTCAACAACTTCGGTCAGTGCACCATCCCCGCGATCGGCGGAGCGCTCATCGACATTGCCGCGGGCTGCTACCACTCGGTCGGTCTTCGCAGCGATGGCACCGTGCGGGCCTGGGGCTCCACGCTCTTTGGACAGACCACGGTGCCTGCGGGCCTCTCGGGCGTCGTCGCCATCTCGGCGGGCTCGGGCCAGCACACGCTGGCGCTCAAGTCGAACGGCGACGTCGTCGCGTGGGGCTGGAACGCCTTCGGACAGACGAACGTTCCTGCCAACGTGAACGGCATCGGGCAGATCTCCGCGGGCGGCACCTTCTCGATCGCCCGCCGCGCAAGCTCCGTCGACTGCAACGCGAACGGAAACGTCGATTCGTGCGAGATCGCTGCAAACGCCTCGCTGGATTGCAACGGCAACGGTGCCCCAGACTCCTGTGACCTCCGCGCCGCGGGCGCCGACTGCGATGCCAACGGGCTGCTCGACGCGTGCGAGATCGCCTCGAGCGCTGCGCTCGACTGCAACGGGAACGCCACGTTGGACCGCTGCGAGATCGCAGCCGGCGTCGCCTTCGACTGCGACGGTAACGGTCGCCTCGATGCGTGCGACGTGACCAGCGGCTTCGGCACCGACTGCAACGGGAACGGCAAGCTCGACTCCTGCGACCTTGCGGCCGGCACGTCCACCGACCTGAACGGCAATGGCGTGCTCGATGAGTGCACGGGCGAGTTCGTCGTGGGAGGATCGGGCTACGCGACCATCGGAGCCGCGATCGCCGCGGCGCCTTCGGGCACCCAGGTCGACGTCGCCCCCGGCACCTACACGGGCGCGATCTCACTGACGACGAAGTCCATGAAGCTGAAGTCGATCGCGGGCGCTGCCCAGACCATCCTCTCGGGCACGGGGCTCAATGCCTCGATCATCACGATCCGCACCGCCGCCTCGAACGGAACCATCATCGACGGCTTCACGCTGCGCGACGGAGTGGCCGGTACCGCCGAGTTCGGAACGCGCCTTGGTGGCGCAATCGTGTGCCTCCAGACGAACGCGATCATCCGCAACTGCCGGTTCCTCGGCAATTCGTCGATCTATGGGGGTGCGATCTATGGCTACGATATGTCGGGCAGCATCGACCACTGTGTGTTCGACGGCAATCACGGAACCGTGGGACCAGGCGCCGTGCAGGTCGGCTTCGGCGGCACGGTCGATCTCGCCTTCAACGAGTACCTCAACAACACGGCCGGCCAGGACGGCGGCGCCGTGGCTGTCGTGCAGTGGTTCGAAGGGCCGATCACGACGGCTACCATCCGCAACTCCCTCTTCCGCGGAAACAGCGCCGTCCGCTACGGCGGCGCGCTCAACTGGTACGCCGGGCTCGGAACGGATCTCGCAATCAGCGGCTGCACGGTCGAGTCGAACAGCTCCACCGGGCCGGCCTTTGCGCGGGCGCCCGAGTCCACCGCCCCGTCGCTTCGCTTCGCGATCCTGAACTCGCGCTTCTGCCTGAACAACGGTGGCAACGTCGAGGGCGCGATCCTGAACCAAGGCGGCAACACCTTCAGCCAGGACTGCAATTCGAATGGCATCTGCGATGCCGACGAGATCGCAAGTGGCTCCGCAGCGGACTGCGACCAGAACGGGCTGCCGGACTCCTGCCAGCTCGGCACCGTCGTGTCCTGGGGCGAAAACAGCAGCGGGCAGTCGACCGTCCCGGCATCCGCTGGCTTCCTGCGCGAGATCAGCGCCGGATGCAACCATGCCCTCGGCCTCCGCGCCAACGGTACGGTCGTGGCGTGGGGATCGAACTCGTTCGGCCAACTCGGCGTCAACGGGCTCACGAACGTGGCTGCGATCGCCGCGGGTTGCGACCACAGCCTCGCCGTGCGCACCGACGGGACCGTCTTCGCATTCGGATACAACGCATTCCAGCAGTGCATCGTTCCGTCGGCGGCGAACGGGCAGGTCGCGCAGCTCGCGGCGGGAGCCAATCACTCGGGCGTTCGCAAGAACGGTGGATCGCTCATCCTTTGGGGACGCAACGCCGACGGCGAATGCAACGTGCCTGCAGCGCTCGGTCCGGCCGCACACTTCGCCCTCGGCGGAGCACACTCGGTCGCGATCCGCGCTGACGGAACCGTGCTGTGCTGGGGCTTGAACAACTTCGGTCAGTGCAACGTGCCCGCCAACGTGGGCTCGCTGAAGATGGTAGCCGCGGGCTGCTACCACACGGTCGGACTCCGTACGAACGGCACGGTGGTCGCATGGGGCTCGACGCTGTTTGGACAGACCACAGTCCCGGCCGGGCTTTCAAATGTGATCGACATCGCTGCGGGTTCGGGCCAGCACACGCTGGCGCTGAAGTCCGACGGTGGAGTGGTCGCATGGGGCTGGAACGCCTTCGGACAGGCCACTCCGCCGGCGGCGGCGACGGATGCGCAGCGCATCACGGCGGGCGGCACATTTTCAATGGTCCGCACGCGCGGCATCGACGACTGCGACCAGAACGGCGTGATCGACCAGTGCTCGATCGCGAGCGGCCAGACCACCGATTGCAACGGCAACGGCAAGCCCGACTCCTGCGACGTCGCAGCAGGCGCGGCGGACTGCGATGCAGACGGCATCCTTGATTCCTGCGAGATCGCCGCAAATCCGGCACTCGACTGCAACGGCAACACCATCCTCGATTCGTGCGACATCGGCGCCGGCACCTCGTCCGACCTCAATGCGAACGGGAAGCCAGACGAGTGCGTCGGCGAGTGGATCGTCGGCGGAACGGGCTTCAATTCGATCGCCGCCGCACTTGCAGCCGCTCCGAGCGGCACGACGATCTCGGTCGGACCCGGGACCTACACCGGTACCGCGATCATCTCTGCCGGATCGATCACGCTGCGCTCGCTTGGCGGCGCAGCGGTGACCACCCTGAGCGGAACGGGCGCGACCGCATCGATCCTCGCCGCGCGTGGATCGGCAGCCAACGGCGCGCTGATCGAAGGCTTCACCTTCAGCGGCGGCACCAGCGGCACGAGTGCATTCGGCGTGCAGGTCGGCGGCGCGATCTTCTTCGAGAACGTGGCTGCCAATGTGCGGAAGTGCCGATTCGTCGGCAACGCGGCGGGCTATGGAGGCGCGATCTACGCGCTCAACTACTCCGGAACGATCGAGTCGTGCCAGTTCGAGGGCAACAGCGCCTCGAACGACGGTGGCGCGGCCCAGTTCGGGTTCGGTGGAACCTGCACCTTCCGAGGCAACTCCCTCGTGAACAATACGGCAGCCAATGTGGGCGGCGGTCTGCACGTCGCTTACGACGCTGGCGCTCCGCTCACGAGCTTCACCCTGCAGAACACTGCGTTCTCGGGGAACTCCGCCGGCAACAACGGCGGCGCCCTGAGCTGGCTCGCGGAGTCAGGCGCGGCCATGCAGGTGTCGGGCTGCAACGTCCTCTCGAATGAGGCGCCCGATGCCGCGTTCTCGCGGCTGGGCGGGACGCTGCCGTTCGCCGTCATCAACTCGTACTTCTGCCTCAACACTCTCGAGAACTTCAGGGGTGATGTCTCCAACCTCGGTGGCAACACCTTCAGCCAGGACTGCAACCGCAACGGAGTCTGCGACGCGGACGAGATCGCGGCTGGCTCCGAGAGCGATTGCAACGGAAACGGCCTGCCCGACTCGTGCGAGCTGGCGGGGCGGCTCTTCGCCTTCGGCGATGACAGCCTGGGTCAGTCGACCATCCCCGCGATCAGCGGCGTCATCCAGTCCATCGCCGCAGGCTGCGATCACTCGCTGCTCCTGAAGCGGGACGGCACGCTCGTGGCGTGGGGAACCGACTCGTTCGGAGAAGCGCAGATCCCTGCGGGTCTCACGAACGTGACCGCCATCGCCGCGGGTTGCGATCACAACCTGGCGCTGCGCGCCGATGGAACGATCGCCGCGTGGGGCTACAACGCGTTCGGACAGTGCAACGTGCCGACCTTCTCCGGAACGGTGACGCAGATCGCCGCAGGCGCGAATCACAGCGGCCTCCGCAAGTCGGATGGCGGCATCATGCTCTGGGGCCGAAACACCGATGGCGAGTCGAGTCCTCCATCGGGACTTGGTCCCGTGACCATGATCGCCCTCGGCGGTGCGCACAGCGCTGCACTCCGAAGCGATGGAACCGCCGTGGCGTGGGGTCTCAACAACTTCGGTCAGTGCAATGTGCCCGCCAACGTGGGGACGCTGCAGTCGATCGCGCTTGGCTGCTACCACAGCGTCGGTCTCCGAACCAACGGAACCGTCGTCGCCTGGGGCTCGACCATCTTCGGTCAGACCGCGGTTCCCGCGGGCCTGAACAACGTGGTCGCGATCGCATCGGGCGCAGGACAGCACACGCTGGCGCTGCGCAGCAACGGAACCGTCGCCGCCTGGGGCTGGAACGCCTTCGGCCAGACGTCGGTGCCGTTCTCGGCGCAGGGCATCGCATCGATCGCGGCGGGCGGCAGCCACTCGCTGCTGCACGTACGTCCCGCGATCGACTGCAACGCCAACGGCGTGCTCGACTCGTGCGAACTCGCCTCCGGTGCGGCAAGCGACTGCAATGGCAACGGTATCCTCGACTCGTGCGACCTCGCGGCGGGCAACGGGACCGACTGCAATGGCAACGGGCTGCCCGACTCCTGCGATCTCGCGAGCGGCGCGCCTGACTGCAACGGCAACGGGCTGCCCGACACGTGCGACCTCGCGTCGGGGCTGTCGACAGACCTCAACTCCAACACGATTCCCGATGAATGTGCGGGCGAGTTCGTGGTTGGAGGGTCGGGTTACGCGAGCATCCAGGCAGCGATCAACGCGGCACCGGACGGCACCACCATCCGTGTCTCCAACGGCACGTGGGCACCGATCTCGATCAGCGGGCGGCAGCTCAACATCGTCTCGCTGAACGGCCCCGCCACCACGATCATCTCGGGCGGCAACTCCGGCCGCGTGGTGAGCATCACGAATGTCGCTCCTCGCACGCTCACGCTTGCGGGCTTCACCATCCGGAACGGCCTTTCCGCAATCGGCGCAGGCGTCCACTTGACCAACGCTTCGCCGACGATCCGCAACTGCCTCATCACCGAGAACGTCTCGACGGGCGTCGGCGGCGGCGTCGCCTGCTCCAACAGCAGCGCGCTGTTCGAGCAGTGCACGATCTCCGCGAACCTTGCGGTGAACGGCGGCGGCATCGCGATCATCGGCTTCGCTGCGTCGGGGCTTCCCAACCAGTTCGATCTCTGCCAGGTGAATGGCAACGACTCGAGCGGCACGGGCGCAGGCACGTACAACACGGGCTCTCTGCTGCTCACGGGTTGCGAGTACCTCGACAACGTGGCCGTTGGCTCAGGTGGTGGCGTGTTCACCGCCGCGGGAGCGAGCAGTGCCATCGCGACGAGCTACTTCTGCCTCAATCAGCCGACGAACACCACGGGCGCGTTCTCCGATCTCGGTGGAAACACGTTCGGCGAGGACTGCAACTCGAACGGCATCTGCGACATCGATGACATCGCCAACGGCGCAGAGGACAAGAACCAGAACGGCGAGCTCGACAGCTGCGAGCTTGCTCGCGGCGACCTGAATCTCGACGGCATCGTCAATGCCGCCGACATCACCGTCCTGCTCAACTTCTGGGGCTTCGCCAATCCGCCGACGGGCGATCTCAACGGCGACGGCGTCGTCAGTGCCGCCGACCTCACGACCCTCCTGAACAACTGGGGGAACTGAGCGAAGCGCATTTCATCTGCGTTCCTCCGCCCCGCGCGACGGCTTCCGTCCGCGGGGCGGTTTCTGAGAGCTTACAAAGCCGAAAGGCTCACAACGTCGGTCACGCAGGCGCGGTGCCGCAGAATCCCGCTCTCTCGCGAGCCTCACCCCATGAAGCTGGTCGAATCCGTTCAATCTCGCGCCCGACTCGGAGTCACATGCACCCTGGCCCTGCTTGCGGCACCCCCTGCACAGGCGACACTCGTCGGCTGTTTCGTGACGGCGACGCCCACGAGTAGTTCAGGAGAGCAACTCGTACGCTACGAGGTTGTTGCGAGATTCAACGGCGCGACTGACACGCTCCTGAACCTGTTCAATCTCTCCGTTTCGAGTGGCGTGCCAGGGTTTGATCCGCATGGCGCGTTCTGGCACAAGGACAACTCCAGCTACAACGGTGGAATACTGAGCAAGGAGCATGGCACTTGGGCGCCCCAAATCACAGGCAGCGCCACGCTCAACCGTCCGTACGACTCTTTCCTTACGATTGGTGGAACCGCAACCGCGACGAACACCACTGGCGCCGATCCTTCGTGGAACTCCGGGGGTTCAGGCGCACACGCCGGCGGGAGTGCGAGCTGGAATCGCGCAGACCTGCCCAACAATGGAACGTTGGGCTGGTTCAACAGCGTGCCGCCGAACCTGCAGGGAAGGGTTGGCATCGCGCCCAATACCGTGACCGATGTGATGCTCGGTCAATTCGTGCTTTCGACGGGACACCCCGCGATCACGATGACGCTGTCCTGTGGATACAACGATGGAGTCGCAGGCAGCACCGTCGGTTTCTGTAACTTCATGTTCACACTGCAGTCGATCTGGTACTACCGTGACGCCGACGGCGACGGTTTCGGAAGCCCGACAGGCACGATCCTTGCCGTGCCAACAGCAGGATTTGTCGCCAACAACCTCGACTGCAACGACTCGAACCCCGCGATCCATCCGGACACGGTGTGGTACCGCGACCTCGACGGCGACGGTTTCGGATCAGCTGCGAACGGAACGATCACACGGTGCACGCCGCCCACGGGGTATGTGCTGAACAACTCCGACAACTGCCCAAGCATCGCAAATCCCTCCCAAGCCGACTGCGACGCCGATGCGCGAGGCGATGCCTGCGAGCTCGCGAGCGGCGAGAGCAGCGATTGGAACGGAAACGGCGTACCCGATGCCTGCGCAGGGGAGTTCGTCGTGGGTGCGTCAGGCGGGTTTATGACGATCCAGTCGGCCGTGAATGCGGCGCCAAACCGCACGACGATCACCATCGCGCCTGGCACATACGGATCAGTCGATCTCGGCGCGCGCTCGGTCACGCTCAGGGGAGTGGGTCCGTTCGGAAGCGTCGTGATCGACGCCCAGCATGCCGACTCTTGCATCCGCATGTTCAATGTCGGCGGCGAGCAGCCCCTGATCGAGCGCCTCGTGCTCCGAAACGGGGCCGCAGAGAATGGCGCAGGAATATCGATCGTGCTCTCATCGCCGACTATACGCGACTGCGTCATCGAGCAATGCAGCGCGTCCAGCTACGGTGGCGCAGTGCTGCTCAACGGTAGCGCCGCGCTTCTGGAGCGTTGTGTGCTGCGCGATTGCACCGCAACGATCGGAGGTGGCGTGGCGGTAATCGGCGCCCCGATGTCGGGTGTAGCGCGCATGACCGACTGCACGATCGAGCGCAATGCAGCGACGACACAGGGCGGCGCGATCTACACGAAGTCTCCTTTTCTCATGACCGGCTCGGCTGTCCTGTCGAACATCTCGCCTCTCGGCGGGGGCATCCGATTTGACCCCGTCGGCAACGCGCAGCTCGGAAGCACTCGCTTCTGCCTCAATGTCGTTGCGGCGACGGCCGGGCCGTTCCTCGATCTTGGCGGCAACGGCTTCGATGCAGACTGCAACTCGAACGGCCTCTGCGACTCGGAAGAGATCGCAGCAAGTCCGGCGCTCGACATTGACCACGACGGATCGCTCGACAGTTGCGAGCGTGCACGCGGGGATCTCGACCTTGATGGCGTCGTCGCGGGCGGCGACCTGACCATCCTCCTTGCCGCGTGGGGTCAGAGCTCGAACTCAATCGCCGACATCGACGGTGACGGCTTGGTGAATGGCAGCGATCTCACCAGACTCCTTGCTGGCTGGGGAATCTAGCCGCGCCATTCACGCAAAGCCCCCCGATTGAACTTACGCGCTTCTTACGCCACGAGGCACGCTGTCGCGACACGGATCGGCTCCAAGAGTCGAGCGAAATCCTGCTCGATTCCTGAATGCTCGCCGCTCGCTTGCGTAGAGACTGACTCTCGCGCAATCGAGCTCCCATGAAGCACCCAGCAGCCCACCTCACGCTCCCCACTGCCAGCCGGAGGACGGCACGCTCGTGGCGCAGGACCTCGGCCTTGCCGACTGCGACGGCGACGGCGTCGCGGACCTCGATACCGATGGCGACGGCCTGCCCGACTGCATCGACCCCGATGACGACGGCGACGGCATCGACGAGTGAGGCAGCGCTTGCGCTGGGTCCGCGATCCTGCGAGGCTGCGCCGCCATGCAGCACTCGTCCACCGACCAGCATGGGGTCTCCCGCCGCGCCTTCATCCGCACCGCAGCCGTCGCGACGGCGGGCGTTGTCGCAGCGCCCATGCTCATCGCGTCGCCCGCGGCCGCGCGCGCCTACCGCGCGAACGAGCGCATGCAGCTTGGCTATGTCGGATGGGGCATCCGCTCGCGCGAGACCTACAACGGCTTCCTCGACGATGACGGCGCCGAGATCATCGCCGTGTGCGATGTCGTCGCGGCGCGCGCGGCCGAGGGGCAGCGCCGCGTCAACGAGCGGCGCAAGAAGAACGCCTGCGAGATCGTGCCCGCGTGGCGCGACATCACGGGCAATCCGTCGATCGACGCCGTCGTGGTCATGACGCCCGACCACTGGCACGCCGAGCCCGCCATCTCGGCGGCGCTCGCGGGCAAGCATGTCTACTGCGAGAAGCCGCTCTCGCTCACGATCGCAGAGGGCCGCGCGATCGCCAACGCTGCGCGCGCGGCGGGCATCCGCTTCCAGACCGGCTCGCAGCAGCGCAGCGAGTACGGGCACATGTTCACGCGCGCCGCAGAGGCCGTGCGCAACGGCAGGATCGGCACGGTCAAGCGCATCACGATCGGCGTGGGCGCGCCGCCGATCCCGTGCGACCTCGCCGAAGAGGCGATTCCCGAGGGCACCGACTGGGATGGCTGGCTCGGGCAGGCGCCGATGCGCGGCTTCAACCACGAGCTGTGCCCGCTGGGCGTGCACAACTCGTACCCGAACTGGAGGCGCTACCGCGAGTATTGCAACGGTGGGCTCGGCGACATGGGCGCGCATCACTTCGACATCGCGCAGTGGGCGCTCGGAATGGATGCGTCGGGACCGAGGGAGATCATTCCGCCCGCAGACGGCGCGAAGACGGGGCTGCGCTTCATCTACGCGAACGGCGTCGAGATGATCCACGGCGGCCCGACCGACTGCACCTTCATCGGAACCGAGGGCACGATCGAGGTCTCGCGCGGGCATCTGCGCGCGTACAAGACCGAGGATCGCTCGGCGCCCGACGCGCCTGCCCTGCTTGCCGAGCCGACGGGCAACGAGCTGCGCCTGCCGCGGAACTCGTCGCACATCGCCGATTTCTTCGCGGCGATCCGCGAGGCACGCGATCCGATCTGCACCGCGGAGATCGGGCACCGGACCGCGTCGATCTGCCAGCTCTGCAACATCGGCTACGAGGTCGGCAAGCCGCTGACCTGGGACGCAGCAGCCGAGCGCTTCACGGGCGCGAACGCCGATGCGGGCAATGCGCTCACGTGGCGCACGGTCAGACCGCATCACTAGCCTTTGCGTTGCGGCGCGACGCCCTCGCTCGCCGCCTGTCGGTCGATCGCCCGGGTGGTCGCGATCATCATGAATGGGAGCGTGGCGAACACGCAGCCGAGGAAGACGAACACGGGCCACGATGGCAGCGTGGTCGATTGTCCGACGGCGACACGCGCGCTTCCCTCGACGATGAACAGGAAGAGCGCGGTGACGAGCACGAGCATCCACGCGAGGAAGACGCGCGTCGGTCCGAGCACGGCCACGCGCCCTTCCGCGGAGAGCTTCAGGAACAGGTCCTTCCTCGGGACATTGACGATGCCCGGCGCGCTGCGGGCGAGCGAGCCCGTCCACGCGATGATGCCGCCGAACAGCGCGAGGAGGACCAGCGAGATCGCCGGCAGAAGGAACCAGACGGCGCGGTTCGTCGACCAGCCGTCGGGATTCCCGGCGAAGTCGAAGTGGATCGGGAAGCGCTCAGGAAGCCGCGACGACCACGCGATCACGCGCCACCAGAGCGCGGCCTGCGCGACGGCGACCATCGCGAGCAGCACGCGCAGCATGCGTTAGTTCCGCCTCCGCAGGCGATAGACCTCGATGGGATTCCGCATCTGTCCCGCCTGCGCGATGCTGTCGACACCCTCGCCACAGTAGAGGTCGATCCGCCCAGGTCCCGTGATGGCGCCGCCAGCGTCGTGTACGAAGAGGAAGCGCGCGGCGCGCGGCGCTGGGCCAGTCACGTTTCGGTCGAAGACGACGAGCACCGATCCGGGCGGGTAGATCGACTGGTCGGCCGCACACGAGTACGCCGAGAGCAGCTTGCCAGCGGGAAGTCCGAGCGGCGGCGGGAACGACTTCTCGTCGACGACCGCAAAGAAGACGACGCGCTCGTTGTCGAGCGCAGCCTCGGCGGCCTTGCCGGGGAGCTTCTCCGACGCGTTCACCACATCGGCGAAGGTGTAGCCCGCGCTGTCGACGAGCCCGCGGTTCGCGAGCCAGCGGCCGATGCTCGTCCACGGCCGACCGTTGGTGGCGATGCGCGAGATGCAGATGCGCCGGCGCGGCTTGCCGTCCTTCAGCCCGCCGTCCTCGAACTTCAGGCGCGCGGTGCCATTGGTCTCGATGAGCGCCCAGCCGAGCGGGTCATCGATCCAGGCGATCGCTGCGTCGCGCGCGGCTTCCGACGCGATGATCTCGCGGCGCGGCTTGTCGGCAAGCTCCGGGTGCGTCGCACGGAGGTCGCCGTAGATCGGGAATCGGTAGCGCTCGTCGGGCTTCGAGCGCACGACGAGTTCGGGCGTCGCGTAGCCCGTCATCATGCCCTCGCGCGCGTCGCTCGCGGCGCCGTCGCTCTGGACCTGGACGAGCTCGAACTTGCCCTGCAGGCGCGAGGCGAAATCCTCGGGCCCCTGCGCGTCCATCGCGACCTTGTAGAGGAGCTCTGCGTCGGCTGCGACCGACCTATCCGCGCTGCGCGACGACATCTCGCACGCGGCAGTGAAGGCCACGCGCTGCTCAAGGAAGCGCTTCGGAAACGCCGTCATGAAGTCGAAGCGCGAGAGGTCGCGCACGACCGTCTCGCCCGATGCGCGCACGGGTGTCCCCGGTGGATGCAGCGTGGGATCGTCATGCGCGGTCTGCGCGCAGGCACCGAGTCCGACGGCGAGCAGGAAACTAATCGTTCGTCGCAAGGGACGCTCCAGACGCCGCGGAGTACTGGCCGCGGCCGACCTTGTTCACGCGCCCCTGCTTCACGAGCCGCGCGAGCGTCAGGCTGATCTGCACGAGGAAGCTGGTGTTGACCTCGCGCGAGAGGCGCTTGCCGAGGGCGTCGCCGATCTCGCGCGGGCTAAGGACCGAGCCGCTCGCGCCGAGGATCTCGACGATGTGCTCTCCGATGGTGGGCTTGCCGTTCAGGGTGCGGCGACCACCGCCGGCAGCGGCAGGCTTCTTCCCGCGCTTCGACGCGGGGTTGGCGGGATCGGGCGCAGCGCTCGCTGCGCCGCCAAGCGAGGCGATCCGCGCGAGCACCGCGGCGAGCTCCGCGCGCAGTGCGGCGGCCTGCTTCTCGAGCCTGGGAATCTCGGAGCGCCGACGCTTGAGTTCAGCGGCGAGCGCCTCGGTGGTGAGATTCGCAAGGTTCATGCGCGCCAAGGGCTTCCTGCGCCCCCGCTTCGAGCCTTGCTTTGAAACCTGCTTGGAAACTCCCTTGGGAGACGACTTCCGACCGGTCTTCGACTTCTTGGCCATAGGGCGAGATGTTATATCGCGGCGGTACAGGCGGTTGCGGAATTCCGAGATGGTGCACGGCACGCGCCGTGCACCGAATCGTGCTTGTGCCCGCCATGCCTTTGCAGGACACTTCCCCCATGCGCACCCTTCCCACGCGTCGTGAGTTTCTCTCGCTCGTTCCCGCGGTGCTCGCAGCGCCGACTCTGATCGGTTGCGCCTCGAAACAATCCGCCCACAAAGCGCCCACCACGGCCAGGCCGCAGCCTGCTGGACCGCGCATCGCCGTCATCGGCTGCGGCGGACGCGGATGGGACAACCTCAACGATCTCCTCGGCGCCGGCGCCAGCGTCGTCGCCCTGTGCGATGTCGACGCGAACGCCCGCGAGAACGGCTCGAAGAAGGTCGCCAGCGCCGCGGTCTACACCGACCTGCGCGAGCTCTTCCGCGACCGCCGCAAGCTCAAGCTCGACGGCGTCCTGGTTGCGACGCCCGACCACACGCACGCATTCCCCACCGCGCTCGCGCTTCGCGCAGGCCTCGCTGCCTACTGCGAGAAGCCGCTCACCCACACCGTCGAGGAATCGCACCGCATCCTCGACCTCGCGCGCGCCGCCGGCACGCCCACGCAGATGGGCACGCAGATCCACGCCACCGAGAACTACCGCCGCGTCGTCGAGCTCATCCGCGGCGGCGCGATCGGGCGTGTCACCAGTTGCGACTGCTGGGTGAACAAGGGCTGGTGCTGCGGCCCGACCGGCCCCGTCACCGAGCCACCCGCGCACCTCGCCTACGACCTCTGGCTTGGTCCCGCCCAGGACGCGCCCTACATCGCCAGCATCCATCCCGCAAACTGGCGAAAGTACTGGGACTACGGCACGGGCACGCTCGGCGACATGGGCTGCCACATGCTCGACCTTCCCGTCTGGGCCCTTGGCCTCGACCGCAAGCGGCTTGGCATCGTCGAGTGCCAAGCGACCGTCGACAAGGTCGACAGCGTCGGCTGCCCGGAATGGACCGAAGCGTCGTGGGCGATCCCCACCGTCGACGAGAACGGCAAGCCCACCGATCCCCTCGTACTCCGCTGGTTCGACAACGGCCGCATCTCGCCGACCGCGCAGGAACTCGGCGCGAAGGACAAGGTCGACTACCACGGGCGCTTCAACATGGTCTTCCAGGGCACGAAGGGCTGGCTCTGGGCGAACTACGGCGAGTATCTGATCACCCCGGCGGCGCTCGCCGCCGAGCCGAAGCCGCCGGTCGCCACGATCCCCCCCTCTCCCGGTCACCACCGCGAGTGGCTCGAGGCGATCCATTCCTGGCGTGCAGGCGACTCAACCGCGGCAGAACGACCCATGTGCGAGTTTGCCCGCTCAACCGTCCTGAACGAGCTCGTCCTGACCGGCACCGTTGCCGGTCGCGCGCAGCGCCCGCTCCGCTACGACTTCGGTCAGCGCGCTTTCGAGGGCGGTAACCCGATCGCCCACTGGCATCCCAAGCCGCGCGCTGGCTGGTCTTTGTCGAATTCCGATCTCGACTCGGTGCTTGACCGTTAGGATGATTGCAGCGATGGCACGGCGCCTGACCGTCTTCCTTCTCGCGTGTGCGGCGCTCTTCGGATCGCTGCTCGGGCCGACGCTGTCGACCGCCCGAGCGCAATCCGAGACGGTGCAGTCGCGAGGCTGCTGCGGCGATGACTGCCGATGCGCGGAGACGTGCCCATGCGTGGCGAAGGACGAGCGCGGCGCCCCGTCCGGCGAAGCGCCGCTCGTGCCTGCGCCCACGCGCGACCAGCGCGCGTTCCTGCTGCATCTCCCCGCACTCGCCGCGACCCTTCTCAGCGATCTCCCGCCCACGGGGCGGATCGCGCTGACCGAAGCCCGCCCGTCGGCCCATGCGCGCAGCGGCCGTGAGATCCTCGCGATCGTGTCTCGGTGGACAACCTAAGCAGAGCCGATTCGGTCGTCTGCTTTATTGTCAATCCATAGACATTTTCTTAACGAGGACACCATGCATCGAATCCACGTCATCACGGCGGCCCTGTGCTGCGCGCTCGGCGCGTCGTGCGCATCCACTCCGCGCCCCACGTCATCCCCAGCAGCCATCTCGGGGCCGAACACCCTCACCGACGGACGCTACACGCTCGTCGTCCACGGAATGAGCTGCCCGAAGTGCATCTCGAACGTCGAGATGCAGCTCACCCGCATCTCGGGCATCACCAGCCCGATCGTCGACATGAAGAATGGCTTCGTCCGCGTCGAGGTCTCGGGCGGGAAGTCGCCGACGAAGGACGCCATCGCCAACGCCATCGCCGATTCGGGCTTCACGCTCGTCGAGATCCGCGGAGGCGTCGAGTGACGCGCGCCATCAACCTCGCCCCGCTCCTGCTCGCCGCCACCGCCGCCGCACAGGAGATGCCGGGCATGCCGTCCGCAACGGCGCCGTCGCCTGGCGTGCTGATTCCCCGCCTCCAAGGCCGCGTCTGGCTGTTCGAGGACGGCCAGACCCTCATCGAAGAATCGGTCCGGCTCGAATACGGACTCGCCCGCGACCTCTCGATCTCGGCCGAACTCCCGATCTACCAGGGCTTCTTCGACGCCCCCCGACCGAGCGACGGCGACATCGGCTTCGGCGACATGGATCTCCTCCTCGAGCTCCGCATCCTGCGCGAGGACCTGAACGCGATCGATACCGTCCGCGCCTCGCTCTTCGCGGGCGCCGAGCTCCCGACCGCAAGCGGTGGCTTCGCGGAGCCCACGCTCAACCCCTGCTTCGGCGGCGTCTTTTCGTCGATCACGGGGCGCCACGGATTCGACGTGTCCGGTCGCTTCACCTTCAACACCGGCGAGGGCATGGCCTCCCCGCTCTTCCTGACCGACCTCGGCGACGACTTCGCAAACCTCGACGCCGGCTACGCCTATCGCATCCACCCCGAGGCGTACGGCGAGGAGCGCGTGGCGGCGTGGTACCTCACCGTCGAGCTCAACTCGGTCTGGACGACGGGCGACAATCACGAGATCCTCGTCTCACCCGGGCTCCTGATCGAGGCGCCCACCTACGCCATCGAGCTCGGCGTCGGCATCCCGCTGTCGATGGAGGTCGACCCCGCGCCGCAGGTCGAGTTCGCCTTCCTCGCCGGAGTGCGGCTCCTCTTCTAGGCGGAATCGCTATTCTCCGCGGCATCATGGGATTCATCGACGAACTCAAGACTTTCGCAGCGAAGGGCAACGCGGTCGACATGGCCGTCGGCATCCTCGTCGGTGGCGCCTTCACGAAGGTCGTGAACAGCATCGTGTCCGACATCCTCATGCCGCCCCTCGGCGTGCTCATCGGCGGCGTCGACTTCAAGTCGCTCCAGTTCGTCCTCAAGTCCGAGACGAAGGACGGCGTCGAGACGGTCACGGCCGCCATCGCCTACGGCAAGTTCATCAACGTCTGCGTCGAGTTCGCGATCGTGGTCGTGTGCGCGTTCCTGGTCGTGAAGATGATGAACAAGCTCATCGCCCTGCGCATCAGCGACGTGCGCGCCGCGGTCGAGGGCATCCAGTCCGCCGCGGACCTGAAGAAGGCGACCGCCAAGATCGACGAACTCAAGAAGATGGTCGACTGACCGATCCTGAAACCCAGTTCATCCATGCACGGAGGCATCATGAAGTTCATCCACCTGCTCCTCGTCTTTCCGTTCCTCGCGCTCGCAGCCTGCAACGCCACCATCGGTGAGCGCATGGGCACCTCGCTCGAGGTGATGCGCGGCTTCCAGAAGGGCGACGGCGCCATCCCGAGCACCGTGTTCGCCAACGCCAAGGGCATCGCGATCCTGCGCGAGACCAATGCGGCGCTCGTCGTCGGCGGCTCTGGCGGCGAGGGCGTGTTCATGAAGAAGCAAGGGCTCGAGTGGAGCGCGCCGATCGCGATCAACACCGCGGGCGCGACCATCGGCCTCCAGGCTGGCGGGCAGCAGCGCGACATCGTGCTCTTCATGAACAGCGACGAGGAGGTCGCGAACTTCCTCGATGACGGCATCTACGGACTCGCGGAGGCTTCTGCGGTCGCCGGTCCGAAGAAGACCGATCCGCACAACGCTGGCGGGCCGGCTCCCGCGACGTACTACTACATCCGCAGCGCGGGTCTCTTCGGCGGACTGCTCGTCGGCGGTGTGTACTTCACCGTCGATCAGAAGGTGAACCGCGAGACGTACGGACCCGACGCATCGGTCGGTGGCATCCTCACGGGCAAGTTCGAGAAGCCGCAGGGCGCGACGATCCTGACGCAAGCGCTTGATTGAGCGCTCGCGACTTGGCGCGCTGGCGGCTGCGAAGCAGCCGCGTGCGCGCCTTCGCTCGCTTTGGTGCTTGGGCACGCAGCAATCGACTCCTGGCGTACGTGGTTCCGCAGATTCCGGCTTCGCCTGCATCTGCGGGAACTCACGTCAAATGAGCACCACAGGGAGCGGCCGCAAGCCGCGACCGCGAAATCTACGAGCGCTCGCGACTTGGCGCGCTGGCGGCTGCGAAGCAGCCGCGTGCGCGCCTTCGCTCGCTTTGGTGCTTGGGCACGAAGCAATCGACTCCTCGCGCACGTGGTTCCGCAGATTCCGGCTTCGCCTGCATCTGCGGGAACTCACGTCAAACGAGCAACAAAGGTCGCCGCCGCAGCGGCGACCGCTCAAACAACGTACGCGTTCAGCGCGTACTCGCTCACCATGCGGTGCGTCGAGAAGAAGTCCGACACCGTGGACGCGCTCGCAAGCGCGCGCTTGATCCACTTGCGCGGTAGACCATCGCGGCCGCGCTGGTAGAACTCCGGCACGATGTGCTTCTCGAGCAACTTGTAGAGGCTCTCGGCGTCGCGCAGATCGCGCTTCTCGCCCGCGCCATGCGCATCCGCCTCGTTGAAGCCCTCGTCGTCGGCTTTGCCGATCGCCCAGCCGTTCGAGCCCTCCGCGCCCTTGCCGTCGAACGCCTCCGGCCACCAGCCATCGAGGATCGAGCAGTTGATGCCGCCATGCGGCGGCGCCTTCATGCCGCTGGTGCCGCTCGCCTCGTGCGGACGGATCGGATTGTTCAGCCAGACATCGCAGCCGGAGACGAGCGCGCGTCCGACCTCCATGTCGTACTCCTCGATGAGCACGACCTTGCCGCGCAGCTTCGGGTGCCGCGTCATCTCGAAGATCTTCTTCGCGTACGCCTGGCCGCCGAGATCGCGCGGATGCGCCTTGCCCGCGAAGATGAACTGCACGGGGCGCTTGGCGTCGCCGACGATCTTCGCCAGCCGGTCGATGTCGGTGAACACGAGGGGCGCGCGCTTGTAGGTCGCGAAACGGCGGGCAAAGCCGATCGTGAGGGCGTTCGGGTCGAGCGCATGCGCGAGCTCATCGAGCGACATCGGCGACTCGCCGCGACGCTGCGACGCGCGCATGATCCGCTCGCGCGCGAAGCGCACGACCTGCGCGCGCAGCGAGGCGCGCATCGCCCAGAACGCCGCCGGATCCGCGCCGATCGCGCGCTTCCAGCCGCGGTTGCGCGGCGTGGGCGCGATCGCATCGAAGCCGCACTCGTCCCTCCAGAACGCGATCGCCTTCGGATCGACCCACGTCGCCGTGTGGATGCCGTTGGTGATGTGCCCGATCGGCACATCCTTCGGCTTCTTCGCGCCATACGCCTTCTGCCACATCGCCCGCGAGACCTCGCCGTGCAGCCTGGCCACGCCGTTGATCTTCTCGGCGAGCCGCAGGCAGATGATCGTCATGCATACGGGCTCCTGCGCGTTGGCGGGATCCTCGCGCGAGAGCGCCTCGAGCTCGGCGCGCGAGATGCCGCCCTTCGCGAGCGTGCGCGCGAGCCCGTCGCACACCATGTCGACGCCGTAGCGGTCGTGCCCTGCGGCGACGGGCGTGTGCGTGGTGAACACCGTCCGCGCGCGCACGGCCTTCAGCGCCTGCGCGTGGCTCATTCCCTGCGCGCGGAGGCCGGCGAGCATCTCGATCGCCGCGAATGCGGCGTGGCCTTCATTCAGGTGGATCTTCGACGGCTCGATCCCGAGCGCGCGCAGCGCGAGCATGCCGCCGACCCCGAGCAGGACCTGCTGCCGCATGCGCAGCGCGGGCTCGCCCTTGTAGAGGCCCTCGGTGAGCTGGCGATCCTCGGGCGCGTTCTCGGGGAGGTCGGTGTCGAGCAGGAAGACGCGTGTCCGCCCGACGTCCATGCGCAGGACGCGGGCGCGCACATTCGTGGAGCCCACGGGCACATCGATCGACACGCCCGTATCCGTCATCGGCACCGTCGCGCGGTCGTAGACGGGGTAGAGCACCTTGGTCGAGCCGTCCTCGGCGAACTGCTGGATGTAGTAGCCGTGCCGGTAGTAGAGGCCGACCGCCACGAGCGGGACGCCAAGGTCGCTTGCGCTCTTCAGGTGGTCTCCGGCAAGCACGCCCAGCCCACCGGAATACTGCTGGATGCTCTCGTGGAGCGCGTACTCCGAGCAGAAGTAGGCGATGCACGCCTTCGGATGCGACTTCGCGCACGCGGAGTCCCACCAGGTCGTGCGCGCCATCTCGGCGGCAAGCGCGGCGCGCGCATCCGCAAGCGCCATGCGGAAGCCAGGCTCCTCGCAGGCCGCCGACATCGTGGCTGGACCTGCATGCGCGAGCGTGGCCAGAGGCGAGTGCTTGGTCGCGTTCCACAGCATCGGGTCGAGGGCTGCGAACGGCCGCCGGGCGACCTCGTTCCAGCTCCACCACAGGTTCATCGCCAGTTCGCGCAGTTGCGCGCGCGCGTCATCAGGATTGATCGGTGCGGGCACGATCGTGCGCCGGGACGACGTGGTGATCTTCTTCCGAATCTGCGACTGCTTGAGGGACTTCTTCGCGGCCATTCGCGGGAAGATAGTCGATCAGGCGCGTCCGGATGCCTCATTCATCGCGCGGAATCGTGCGGCAAGCCGCTTCCCTGCAGTGGACCCCATCACCCCAGGCTCCATCCGCCACTTCCAGTTGCCCGACGCCGTGCCAGGCAGGTTCATCCTCGCCGCCGCACCGAGACCAAGCAGGTCCTGCATCGGCAGTACCGCAAGCGCAGCAGGCGAGGCGAGCACGATCCTGTTCATCGCGGCGTGCACGGCGTCATCGCCTGCGTAGGCGCGGAAACGGGCGCGCTGCGCGGGGTCGCGCCCCTTCCACCATTGCTCGGTGGTCTCGTTGTCGTGCGTGCCCGAGTAGACCACGGCGCGCGAGGGGTGGTTGTGCGGCATGTCGCCCGACCTTCCGCTCCAAAACGCATTCTGAACGATCCGCATGCCGGCGAGACCGAAGTCGTCGCGCAGCGCCTCGACCTCGGGCGTGAGCGCGCCGAGATCCTCGGCGATCAGCGGCAGCGCGCCGAAGCGCTTCGCCATCGCCGTCAGGAGTTCGCGCCCAGGCGCCTTGCGCCACTCGCCCTTGCGCGCGTTCTTCGCGCCCGCGGGCACCTCGTAGGCGTTGTGGAAGCCGATGAAGTGATCGATGCGCACGAGGTCGAAGCGCTCGGCGGCGCAGGCGATGCGCGAGATCCACCAGGCGAACTTCTCGCGACGGTGCGCGTCCCATGCATAGTGCGGGTGTCCCCACAGCTGCCCGTCGGCGCTGAAGTTGTCGGGCGGGACGCCGGTCAGCACCTCGGGCGTGCCGTCCTTCTTCAGACGGAACAGCTCGGGGTTCGCGCGCACATCGGCGCTGTCCGCGGTCACGAAGATGGGCACGTCGCCGACGAGCGAGATACCGCGCTTGCTGCAGTAGGCGCGTAGTTCCGCCCACTGGCGGTCGAGCTCGAACTGGATCCACGCGTGCATGGCGCGCGCGTCTGCGTCGCTGCCGGCGATGAAGTCGATCCACGCGCCGAGCCACGACGCGCGCTCGCTGAAGCGCTTGAAATCGCGCGATTTCGCGCCATTCGCGGCGTGGAACGCCGCCGACGCCTTCGCGTAGCGCGCCATGCGAAAGGCGCGGTTCGCCGCGAAGTCGCAGTCGCCGCGGGCGAGCCGTCGCTTGCCGCGCGTGGCGAGCCTGAGGTCCGCCTTCGCGAGAAGTCCTTGCGAAACCAGCGGCTCGAGGGCGAGGAACGTCGGCTCGATCGCGAAGCTCGACGGCGACGAGTACGGGCTGTCGCCATAGCCGACGGGGCCCACGGGCAGCATCTGCCACACGCTGAATCCCGCTGCAGCGAGCCAGTCTGCGAACTCATGGGCTGCGATGCCGAGGTCGCCCGCGCCGAACGGCGAAGGCAGGCTCGTGATGTGCATGAGCACGCCCGCGCGTCGGGTCGAGAGGAGAGCGTGCGACGGGTATCTGCTGGGCTCCGAGGGCATGGCGGGTATTGATACACCCTCCGCAATGGAAACGGTGCCAGGCACGTGCCGTGAGGTGCCTGGCACTGGACGGCACGTGTCAGGTACCTCTCGCCTAAACACGTGTGCAGTTGGTGCCAGGCACGGGGCGGGGGGGGGCGGGGGCCGCTCCCGCCCGGCCGCGCC
>JBEGLX010000027.1:0-40839 GCA_041183345.1 Planctomycetota bacterium | reverse complement strand
CTCCACGGGCTCGATGCGACGCCCGCCTACATCGCGGGCGATCTCAACCTCGACGGGCTGATCGACGGCTCGGACCTTGTGAAGGTGCTCGCCTACTGGGGCATGCCGTCGCCGCCGATGCCGGACCTGACCGGCGACGGCGTGTTCGATGGCGGCGATCTCTCGATCGTTCTGGCGAACTGGCTTTCGAACGGCTGAGCTGAGGTTCCCGTCGCGTCACCGGGCTGCAAGCGCGTCGTGGGCAAGCGCGATCGCGCCGCAGACGCCCGCGTCGTCGCCGAGCGCGGGCGGCACGATGAACTGGTCGATGCCGCCCTCCTCGAGCATGGGCGACGCGATGTAGCCGTTGAGGACGCCGCGGAAATGCCTGCGGATCATCGCGAGGAATCGCTCTTCGCCGAGCTTTCCGGCCTTGCGCACGCTGCCGCCGAAGATGATCTTGCGCGGCGACAGCACATAGGTCAGCGTCGCGAACGCATGCGCCATGTAGCGCGCGGTGATGTCCCACGCGGGATCATCCGCGGCGAGCTCTCCAGCGGGCCGACCCACGCGCGCCGCGATCGCGGGACCTGCGCAGAGCCCTTCCCAGCAGCGCCCGTGGAACCTGCACGAACCTGCGAAGGTGTCGCCGTCGAGGACGGGCATCGGGAAGTGCCCCATCTCGGGATGCACGAGTCCGTGCAGCAGCTTTCCGCGCGCGACGCCACCGCCGCCGATGCCCGTGCCGACGGTGATGTAGACGAAGTCCTCGAGCCCGCGCGCGGCGCCCCAGCGACCTTCGCCGAGCGCAGCGCCGTTCACATCGGTGTCGAAGCCGATCGGGAGCCCGGGGAACGCGCGGCGCAGTGGACCGACGATGTCGGTGTCCCGCCAGCCCGGCTTCGGCGTCGTGGTGATCGACCCGTAGCGCGGCGACGACGGATCGAGCTCGACCGGGCCGAACGAGGCGACGCCGAGCGCACGCATCGGTCCGAGCCGGCGCGACACGGTTTCGAGCCACGCAACGACCTCCCGAAGCGTCCGCTGCGGATCATCGCCGGTCAGAAACTCCTCGCGGGCGAGCAGGCCAGCCTCAGGTCCGTTTCCGATCGCGCACACGAACTTCGTGCCGCCGGCCTCGATTGCGCCGACGACGGGCGCACCGTCGCTCGCAACGTGCGTCGATGAGTTGGCTTGCGTGGGCATTCGCGCAGTCTAGCGAAGGACCACGATCGATCGCTTCGGTTGAAGCCCAGGACCTGCGTCTTCCTGCGCCTACGCCCTGGCGAGCATCGAGGCGATCTCGCCACGGAGCGCGGCGATATCGGCGAGATACCGTTCGCGGCGCTCGCCGCGCGCGATCTCGAGCTGGTTGTGGCGCAATGCGAGCCGCGTGGCGGCACGGATGTACCGCTCCTGCGGAACATGCGCGGGAAGCCAGTCGCGCCGGCGGCGACGCATCCAGAACGGAATGACCTCAGCGTGCTCGGCAGGCAAGATCCCCTGCGCCGCCTCGGCGAGCAGATGCCGGCGGATCATCTTGTGCTCGAGGAAGAGCGAGTACTGGGTCAACCCGAACATCCCCGCGGCGGCCGTGATCACGATCAGCACGGCGAGCACGATGAGCAGCCCGCTCGGCTCGCCGATCACCTCGAACTCCGCCGCGGTCGCGAGCCCGTTCCAGACCGCATGGTTGAGGCTCGCGAGGGCGAGCCCGATCGCAGGCCAGATCACCCAGCGTGCCGCGCCCGATCGATGGCTCGCGTACCCGATCATCATGCCGTGGATGCCGCTGCTGATGCAGTGGACGATCGCAGAGAAGAAGGTCCGCATGAACACGAGGAAGATGAGCGCGGAAGTCCCCTCTTCGGCGAACTGCAGCGCATAGGAGATGTTCTCGACGGCTGCGAAGCCAAGGCCCGTGGCGGCGCCGTAGATGAGGCCGTCCGTCTGGTTGTCGAGATGACGGGTGAAGACCAGTCCGAAGAAGACAAGTCCCTTCGTGATCTCCTCGACGATTGGCGCCACGACGACCGCACCGAACACAGATCCCGCGGCCTCGCCCCCGACCGCTGCCGCCCCGAGCACGAACGGGATGCTGCACAGGCAGCCAAGCGAGGTGCCGCCGAAGCCTCCCCACGCGAAGACGAGAAGCGTCAGCCAGAACGGCTCTCGCTCATACCGATCGAGCCACCAGATCACCACGAGATACCCGGACACCACCAGGGTGCCGAGCACGACCGCCGCGATCGCAAGGGAGTCCATGGGCTGAGAGCATACTTAGGCGCAAGAGGCGACGGAAATCCCGAACCGCGCGACGCGGCACAGATCGTCGATGCACGACTCCCACGGCGACTCCGCGGCAGGGCTCGCCGCGGGTCTCAGGCGAGGTCGAACCGGTCGAGGTTCATCACCTTCGTCCACGCGGCGACGAAGTCGTGCACGAACTTCTCCTTGCCGTCGGCGGAGGCGTAGACCTCACTGAGCGCGCGCAGGCGCGAGTTCGATCCGAAGGCGAGGTCGACGCGGCTCGCCGTCCACTTCGCCTGGCCGGTCGCGCGGCAGCGGCCGTTGAAGATCTCCTCATCGGCGGATGCAGGCGTCCACACCGTGCCGATGTCGAGGATGTTCGTGAAGAAGTCCGCCGTCAGGACGCCGGGCGTCTTCGTGAGGACGCCGAGCGACGAGCCGTCGAAGTTCGCGCCGAGCGCGCGCATGCCGCCGACGAGCACGGTCATCTCGGGGCCGGTGAGCGTGAGCAGGTCGGCCTTGTCGACGAGCAGATGCTCGGCACGGCGCGGCAGGCTGTGCGCGAGGTAGTTGCGGAATCCGTCGGCCGCGGGCTGGAGGTACTTGAAGCTGTCGGCGTCGGTCTGCGCCGCGGTCGCGTCGGTGCGGCCGGGCGTGAACGGCACGGCGACCGACATGCCCGCGTCCTTCGCAGCCTTCTCGACGGCTGCGCAGCCCGCGAGCACGATCATGTCGGCGAGCGAGATCTGCTTCTTTCCGGCGGCGGCGTTGAACTCCGCGCGGATCTTCTCGAGCGCGCCGAGCACGATCGCGAGTCCAGCCGGGTTGTTGACCGCCCACCCGCTTTGCGGCGCGAGGCGGATGCGCGCGCCGTTCGCGCCACCGCGCTTGTCGGTGCCGCGGAAGGTCGACGCCGACGCCCACGCGGTGACGGCGAGCTGCGCGACGCTCAGGCCCGACGCGAGCACCTTCGCCTTGAGCGCAGCGACATCCTGCGCGTTGACGAGCTCATGCGTGCTCGCAGGCACGGGGTCCTGCCAGACGAGATCTTCCTTCGGGACAAGCGCGCCGAGGTAGCGCGAGCGCGGACCCATGTCGCGATGCGTGAGCTTGAACCAGGCGCGCGCGAATGCGTCGGCGAAGGCAGCGGGATCCTTGTGGAACTTGCGCGAGACCTTCTCGTACGCGGGGTCCATGCGCAGCGCGAGGTCGGTGGTGAGCATGATGACCGTCTCGCGCTTCGACGCGTCGTGCGCTGCGGGCGCGGTCGCGGTGCTTCCCTTCGGCACCCACTGGTGCGCGCCGGCTGGGCTCTTGGTCAGCTCCCATTCGTGGCCGAACAGCGTGTCGAAGTAGCCGTTGTCCCACGTGGTCGGGTTCGGAGTCCAGGCGCCCTCGAGGCCGCTGGTGATGGTGTCCGCGCCGTGGCCCTTGCCGAAGGAGTTCTTCCAGCCGAGACCCATCTCGTGGAGCGGTGCGCCTTCGGGCTCTGGACCGACGTACTTCGAAGGATCAGCGGCGCCGTGCGCCTTGCCGAACGTATGGCCGCCGGCGATCAGCGCGACGGTCTCCTCATCGTTCATGGCCATGCGGGCGAAGGTCTCGCGGATGTCGCGCGCGGAGGCGATCGGATCGGGCTTCCCGTTCGGACCCTCGGGATTGACGTAGATGAGGCCCATCTGCACGGCGGCAAGCGGGCTCTCGAGGTTGCGGTCGCCGGTGTAGCGCTCGTCGCCGAGCCAGACCTTCTCGGAGCCCCAGTAGGTCGCGTCGGCTTCCCACGCATCGGGGCGGCCGCCGGCGAAGCCGAAGGTCTTGAAGCCCATGGACTCGAGGGCGACGTTGCCCGTGAGGATCATGAGGTCCGCCCACGAGATCTTCTTGCCGTACTTCTGCTTGATCGGCCAGAGGAGGCGGCGCGCCTTGTCAAGGTTCGCATTGTCGGGCCAGCTGCCGAGGGGCGCGAAGCGCAGCATGCCTGCACCGCCGCCACCGCGGCCGTCGGTCACGCGATAGGTGCCGGCGCTGTGCCACGCCATGCGGATGAAGAACGGACCGTAGTGTCCGTAGTCGGCAGGCCACCATGGCTGCGAAGACGTCATCAGCGCGCGCAGGTCGGCGATCACCGCGTTCAGGTCGAGGCTCTTGAACTCCTTCGCGTAATCGAAGCCTGCGCCCATCGGGTCCGCCTTCGGCGAATTGCGCTCAAGCGGCGACAGGTCGATCTGGTTCGGCCACCAATCGCGCGGATAGGTGCCTTGGGCGACGTTCTTGAGGAATCCGCCCGCGAAGGGGCACTTGCTTGCGCTCGACATGCTGAAACTCCTAGGGGACCGCGCGCTGCGCGGGGGGAGGAGAATAGCACCTTGACCCGTGGGCGGTGCCCGACGGAATCGTGCCGAATGCGATCGGATTCACCCGGATCACAGAACGAAGCCGATGTGAGCGCTGATGCAGGCGCACACCGGTTTCCGCGCGAGATTCACCTGGCTCGCAGTCGCCATCGTCACGATCGCGCTGGGGATCGGCTCGCGGAAGTACGGGGGTGCGCTTCCCGTATTCCTCGCGACCTATGCAGGCGACACGCTTTGGGCGGTGCTCGCCTTCTCGCTCGCTGGGGCGATCGCACCGCAGGCGCGACTGGGGACACGCGCACTCTGTGCGCTCCTCTTCGCCTTCGCCATCGAGTGCAGCCAACTGATCAAGGTCGAGTGGCTGGACGCGGCGCGACAGACCAGACTCGGAGCACTCGTGCTCGGCCAAGGCTACCTCTGGTCGGACCTCGTATGCTACGCCGCCGGTGTCGCGCTCGGCGCACTTGTGGAGCTGCTCGTCACCGCTTCACGGCCTCGACATCGAGGCTCGTGATGTAGTCGCTCGGGCGGCTGCCCGCGGGGAGCGCCGCGACGATCTTCTGGTAAAGCGGATCCTCCCAGTTCGTCATCGCGTCGATGTACTGGGGCTTCGACGTCAGGCGTATTCCGGCGAGACCGGCCGCAGCGGCCTGCGCACGCGTCTCCTCGACGAGCACCGCGCCGGCAACGCAGCCGACGAGCGCCTCGAGATCGGCGCGCACGGCCTCGGGCAGCGGCTTCAGGAGCGCGAGGTCCGAGACGGCGACGCGACCGCCTGCACGCAGGACGCGCGAGATCTCGCGCCAGACGCGAGGCTTGTCCGGCGACAGATTCAGCACGCAGTTCGAGATCACGACATCGACGCTTGCGTCGGCGACGGGCAGGTTCTCGATCTCACCGAGGCGGAACTCGACGTTCGAGAAGCCGGTCTGCTCGGCATAGCCAGCGATGTTCGCGCGCGCCTTCGAGAGCATCGCGGGCGTCATGTCGACGCCGATCACGCGCCCGGTCGCACCGACCTTCGCGCCGGCGATGAAGCAGTCGAAGCCGCCGCCCGCGCCGAGGTCGAGCACGGTCTCGCCCGCGCGGAGCGACGCGAGCGCCGTAGGGTTGCCGCAGGAAAGCCCCATGTTCGCGCCATCGGGCGCGACGTCGAGTTCGGCTTGCGTGTAGCCGATGGCGGTCGCGAGTTGCTCGGGCGTGAAGGTCGCGGGGCCGCAGCAGCCGCCGCCCGCGCAGCAGGCGTCGCCCGCGGTCTCGGACTGCAACGCGGACCACGAGCCGGTCGCAGCGATGCGCGCGTAGCCGTCGCGCACCTGGTTGCGCAGAGCGTCCTGCGCCGCCTCGGTGATCGCAACAGAAGGCGCTCCGCCGCAGCAGCCGGGCGCGCAGTCGCAGGAGTCCGTCGATGTTGATTCAGTGCCGTGCATGGTCGTCCTTCGCGGGCAAGAGAAATGCTTGCATCGCGATGCAAGTATAGCCGCCCGTCAGGTGCGGGTCTTGCGCTTTCTCGACGCCGCCGCGCGCGGCTTCTGTGGCAACTGTGAGCGGTCGAGGTCTCGAAGCGCATCGCGGCCGACCCAGCGGCGGCCGAGGTCATTCGAACCGGCCATGCGCGCAGCCAGCTCGATCGCGGGCGCGCGCAGCGAGCCACCCCTCCGCTTTCCGATTCCGCGAAGGGCCCAGCTGGCGCCCTTCTGCACGAAGTTCCGCTCGTCGGAGGCGGCGCGCTCGATCAGCGGGAGCGCCGCGAGAAAATGCTCGTCGGGAGCCTTCCTGTCGTGCAGCGCGACGCTTGCGAGGAGCGCGAACGCCGCACGCTTCACGAACTCCTGTCGGCTCGTCGACCACTTCTTCACCCTCGCGAAGGCGTGCGGCGTGCGGTCGAAGAGATGGAAGCACGCCGTGTCGCAGATCGCCCAGCTGTCGAAGGACTTGGCCCACGCGTCCATCAGCGCGGGCGTGACGCGCTCGGGGTCGGCCACGAAGCACGCGAGCATGCGCGACTCGTACTGCCCCGTCTTCCAAAGCGCGACGGCGAGGTCGTGCTGTCTGCCAAGCTCTTTCGCGTAGGCTCGGATTTTCGCCACTGGCACGCCGAACGCGCCTTCAGCTGGGATGCCGTAGCGCGACACACCTGCGAGCGTGTTGCGGTCCGCGAGCCTTCGGAGGCGCGTGGTCGCCTGCGCGACGGTCACCGTGGGCTGCTCATGGCGTGCGGGCATTTCGGTTCCTCCCGCAGCAACGATACCATCGGCGGCGCGAGCGACCCATGGCGAAGCACCGCATCTACTCGATGACCGTCGGCAGCGTGTACCCGCACTACATCGCCAAGGCCGAGAAGAAGGACCGCACGAAGGCCGAGGTCGACGAGATCTTCCGCTGGCTCACGGGCTACACGCAGGCGGCGCTCGCGAAGCATCTGGCCGCCGGGACCGACTTCGAGACCTTCTTCGCGAAGGCGCCGAGGCTGAATCCACATCGCTCGCTCGTGCGCGGCGTGATCTGCGGCGTGCGCATCGAGGAGATCGACGACCCGCTCATGCGCGAGGTGCGCATCCTCGACAAGATGATCGACGAGCTCGCCAAGGGCAAGCCGATGGAGAAGATCCTGCGGCAGCCCGCGTCGGAGTGAGCGCGCGTCACACGAGCACGGCGCCGTATTGCGCGCGATAGGCCGCGATGCGCGCGCGGTCGGCGTCGGTGAGGCGGCTGCCGAGATGGGCGACGACCTCGTCGATGTTCACGATCGCAGCGGTCGGCATCCCGAACTCCGCCCCGACCTCCGCGAGCGCAGTGCACGACGATGCGTCGCTTGCGCGCTCCTGGCGGTCGACCGAGACGACGAGTCCTGCAAGTCTGATGTCGGCGGCTGCGCGCAGGATCGGAACGGTCTCGCGGATCGAGGTGCCTGCGGTGGTGACGTCTTCGACGATCAGCACGCGGTCGCCGTTCTGGAGCTTGCGTCCGACAAGGAGGCCGCCTTCGCCGTGGTCCTTCGCTTCCTTTCGGTTGAAGCAGAACTCGACCTCGCGCCCGCGCTCGGCGAAAGCCATCGCCACGGCGACCACGAGCGGGATGCCCTTGTACGCCGGCCCGAAGAGGCAGTCGAAACCGTCGGGAAACGAGCGCTCGATCGCATCGGCGTACGCGCGTCCGAGCTTCGCGAGCTGCACGCCAGAGCGGTACTTGCCGGTGTTGACGAAGTACGGCGTCTTGCGACCGCTCTTGGTGGTGAAGTCGCCGAAGGTCAGGACGCCGACCTCGACCATGAAATCGATGAACTTGCGCTGGTAGTCCTGCATCAGCGCGATGGTAACGGCGACGCCCGAAGCGCGCGCACCGCGCCTGCAAGCGCGGGCACCTCGGCCACGATCGCATGCGCGCCCGCCGCCTCGAGCTCGGCGAGGTCGCCCGCTCCCCAGAGGACGCCGACCGTGGCGGTTCCGCACGCACGCCCCGCGAGGACGTCATGCTCACGGTCGCCGATCATGACCGTCGCGTGCGGCCGTGCGCGTGCCGCTGCGAGCGCCCGGGAGAGCGTCACATGCTTCGGCTCGATCACATGCTCGTCTTCGGGCGCGTGGATGACGGCGATGTGCGCGCGCAGGCCGATGTCGTCGACGAGCCGCGCCGCGACGATCCCGAGCTTCGAGGTCACGATCGCGATCGGCGCGATCTCGCGCAGCGCGGCGAGCGCATCGGGAATCCCCTGGAAGATCGCGGTCTCGCGCACCGCCATCGCGCCATAACGCTCGCGATAGCGGAGCACGAGCTCGCCCGCGAGCGATGCCTCGCGGCCTTCCTCTGCGACGATCCGATCGAACGACGCGCGCAGAGGCGGCCCGATGAACGTGCGGGTCACCTCGCGCGGACGCGGCGCGATCCCGACCGATGCGAGCGCGTGGTCGAAGGAGTTCGTGATCGCCAGCGTCGAGTCGACGAGACAACCATCGAGGTCAAGGAAGATCGCGTCGAGCGCATCCATCGCAGTCGCCGCCGAATCAGCCTTCCTTCGGCTTGATCGCGTCAGCGACCGCGCCTGCGCCGCCGACCACGGGAAGCTCGAGCGACGTCCCCGCGAGGTCGACGGTGAGCTTGGTGCCCGCCTTCGGCCAGAGGGTGAAGTCGCGATCGCTGCTGAAGATCATCAGTGCGAGCTGCTCGCCTGCGGGGATCACCTGGTCGTCCGGCTCGAGTTCGAAGGCGAGGTCGTAGAAGCGTCCTGGCTCGAGCGCCTCCTCGTCCTCGATCGAGGCATGGTTGCGCGGATCGGCCCAGCCGCGGGTGACGAGGTCCGCGTTCAGCCCGCGTCCACCCTTCCACGGCAGCGACACCAGCCACACTGAGAGGTTCGCCGCGGGCTTGTCGCTCGCCACGCGGATCTTGAGCCTCGGGATGCCCGACACGTGGAGCGGCGCGGTCAGCGGCGGCAGCGCGTAGATCAGTCGATGCTCGGACTTCGCGGCCTTCGCAAGCGTCGCGCCCGTCTTCGCGACATCGTCGACGATCGTCTCCTTCGCCGTCTCGGCAGCGACAGAACCCTCGCCGAGCGCCAGCGCGCCGACCTCGAGACCGCCCGCGCGCGGGCGGAGCACGACCGGCTTCGCATCGGGATTCGGCCACGCCGCGTACGGCGTCGGCGACTTCGACTTGCCGCCCTCGCGCACGACCGTGCAGGGCGGATCCTTCTCGACGCCATTCTCGACGCCGCACAGCCAGCGGGTGAACCAGCGGTTCTGCGCCTCGAACGGCGGATCGCCGCCGTGCCCGCCCTGATGGAGGTAGAGCTGCGTGGGCACGCCCTGCTTCTTCAACTGCAGGTAGACGTGCGTGCTGTGCGACGGCATCACGTTCCAGTCATTGAGCCCATGGGCGAGGAACGTGGGGACCTTGATGCGGTCAAGCTGCAGCCAGTAGTCGCGCGCCTTCCAGAAATCGTTCCAGTCGCCCGTCTTCCGGTCCATGCCGGCGAGAAGCTCGCCCTTGAGGATGCGCTCGTTCGCCCACTCGCGCTTGGCGGGATCGCCGCTGTGGATGAACTGGTAGAGCACATCCATGTCCTCGCCCATGTAGCCGCCTGGATGGCGCACGAGCCCGTTCGAGCGGTAGTAGCGGTAGTACGAGGTGTTCGGCGCGACGGGGATGATCGCGGCGAGGCCATCGACGCCCGTGGTGGCCGCTGCGATGCAGAGCGTGCCGTTGTACGACGTGCCGATCATGCCGACCTTGCCGGTCGACCACGTGGCCTTGATCTCGTCGCCGCCCTCGCGCGCGGTGAAGCCCTTCGCGCGTCCGTTGAGCCAGTCGATGACGGCCTTCGGCGCGAGCGCCTCGTTCTCGCCTCCGCAGGTGGGCGACCCGTCGGAGAGACCCGTGCCCGGCGACTCCGAGTGGACGACGGCGAATCCGCGCGGGACCCACTCCGCGACCAGGCTGCCGCTGATCCGCTTGCGGTTCGGGTTGAAGCCGAGCTCAGGCGGCGGGTCGTGCGGATTCGGCTCCTGGTCGAGCTCGTGCTTCGGATCCCAGACGAAGTTCGGTCCATCCTTCGCGACCTCGGCGTAGTACGGGCTGGTCTCGTAGATGACAGGCACCTTCAGCCCGCTTGCGGTCTGCTTCGGCCGCGTGACGTCGACGTGCATGCGGTCGCGCTTGCCGTCGCCATCGGTGTCGAACTCAGCCTCGACCCAGAGCGTCTCGCGGATCCAGTCGTTCGGGTCGGAGAACGCCTCGACGACCTGCGCCTGCCCGTCGGTGAAGACGGGCGCGTCGGCGGCTCGGACGCCTGATGCGAGCGAGCACGCGAGCGCGACGCCGAGCGAAAGGCGTGGCGTGAACTGGGCGGCGAGGCGGCGCATTCGCCGAAGCATCTGCATGGGGGCTCCTTTGCCAAATGGAATCAGGGACATCCTACGGACTCGACGCGCCCGTCGGAACCCTTCGCCCCTTCCGCGCACGATGAGCGTGGCACGCCAGTATCCTGCCTCGCCCGTAGACCGACCCGACTGTCCCTGGAGTTCATGCCGTGCTCGAGACCATCTGGCCAAACCTGACCCCTGCGTTTCGCGACGAGCTGATCCTCCAGTGCGTGAAGCAGCTCCGCAACTCGCCCGATGAGTGCGAGGCGTTCGCGCGCGTCGTGGCCGACGTCATCAAGGCGCGTCCGCAGACCGTGAAGTCGCAGTGGCGCATGGCCGACATCTTCGGCACCAGCCGCGCGATCGCGCGCGATCCACGGCGGGCGGCGCCCTTCTTCGGGATCACCTACATGACGGTGCGCAAGACCGATCTCTCCGCGCTCTACGCAGCGCTCGGCGTCACGCATGCCGACCTCGCCGTCGCCGATTCTTCTGCGGTCGAGAACCCGCCCACGCAGGCGCAGTTCGGCGACGTGCTGGCGAAGGGACTGGAGGGCGTGTCGGCGGACAGCGTGCGCTGCATGGTCGCCGTCATCGCCGATGCGGGCATCGACGCGTGGCAGGCGCCCGCGCGTGAGGCGCTGGCACAGCATCTCGCCGCGAAGGCCTGATATCGGCGGAGGCATCCGCGGTCTCCCGACCGCTCCGGACGCGACCTGACTGCCCGTGAAGACGAGCGGCTTCTCATCACGGAGCATCGCTCCGCGATTGCGAATCGGCGGATTCTCGGATGACGCGGACCAGCCGAACCCCGATGATACGGTCGTGTCGGCACGACGCGGTTGTGCCGCGCGGAATCGCGCCCATACTTCCCTGCCCCGCATGCCTCGATCAGCCCGCCCGCTCCTTCGCTTCGTCTTCGTCCTCGCCGCTGCGTCGCTCTGCGCGTCGGCGCTCGCTGCTCCGCCGAACAACTATCGCGTCGACGTCATCGGCATGGGCATGAACTCGTTCGACATGAACGAGGCGGGCACGATCGTCGGCAGGCAGATGAATCTCCTCGGGGTCGGGCGCGCCTTCATCGCGGCGCGCGGAAGCGCGTCGCAGATCCTGCCGCTGCCGGCACCGTGGCAGAGCTCGGACGCCTACGCGATAAGCCCGAACGGCATCATCGTCGGCGCCGTGAGCTCATCCAGCATCGCGTCGGTCGGCTCGCGCGCCGCGGCGTGGTATCCGACTGGCGCGGGATACGACTTCGTCCTGCTCCCGCCGATCGCGGGCGACACGTACAGCGCTGCGTTTGGCGTGAACAGCGCAGGCGACATCGTCGGCGGGTCCGGCGGGCTCGGACTCGGGAGCTACCCGAGGGCCGCACGCTTCACGCCGAAGGCCGCGATCCTGCTGAATGGGATCGGCACCCCCGCCGACATCAACGAATCGCGCGTGGTGGTGTCGGGCAACCAACTGCTCGACCTCGACACGATGGCGATCGAGACGATCCCGCTGCCGGCGGGCAACTGGCAGGGCTTCGTCGCGCACGACATCTCGAACGGCGGAAACGTCTGCGGATATCTCTCTGGCTTCTCCGGATGCAGCACGTTCCCGATGCGCTACCTACCGGGCGCCGGCTGGCAATACGTCGGAGGCTGCGCGACGACGACAGCTGCGACCTCCGTCAACGACTTCGGCGACGCAACGGCGTTCGTCGCGAGCACGAGCGTCTGGATCAGCTTCGCCGGCGAGGACCCCGTCTCGCCGTCGGCGATCATCGCGCCCTCGGAGGGATCATGGCTGATCTCCGGGGTGGGAACGATCACAAATCGCCGTGAACTGACGGCGATCGGGCGGCTCGCGAGCGAGACGACGAACCAGCTGCTCCGGCTGCGCCTGTACCTGCGCGAGGACCTGAACGATGACGGCGCCGTGAACGCGCTGGATCTGGCCGCGCTGCTCGCCGCGTGGGGCGACTTCGGCGGACCTGCGGATCTCGACGGCGACGGAATCGTGGGATCGGCGGACATCGCGGTGCTGCTGTCGGCGTGGACATTCTGACGCCCCGTCCACGGAAAGGTGGTGCCAGGCACGTGCCGTGAGGTGCCTGACACCTCACGGCACCCTCGCGGCACCCATCCGTCTCAATACGTGTCAAAACTGGTGCCAGGCACGTGCCGTCAGGTACCTGGCACCTCACGGCACGTGCCTGGCACCGTTTCCCTCACTCCGCGAGCTCGCGCATGCGCTTGCGCAGCGCCGTCCAGCGCTGACGCGCGGCATCAGACGAGATCCCCAGAATGTCGGCGACCTCGTTCCACTCGCGTCCATCGAGCCGCAGCCGCATCAGCGCCCGCTCATCCTCGCTCATGCTCGCGACGAGCTTCTCGGCGAGCACGCGCGTGTCCGCTGGGTCGCTCACCTTCCCCTGCTCCTCGCGCGCAGCCTGCTCGCGAAGCACGCGCTGCGCCGTCCGGCGCACGCTGCGGCGGCGGATTCCATCGACCACCACGCTCCGCACCACGCTCTCGAGCAATCCGATGAAGCGCCCGCGCGAGAGCCGAGTCTTCCCGCCATCGGTCGCGTCGAGCATGCGCACGACGCTCGAGGAGACGAGCTCGCTCGTGCGCATCGACCAGTCGCAATCATCCTGCCGCAGCGTGCGGATGCGCCGCGCGAGCAGCCGCTCGCAGCCCGCGATCAGGTCGGCCGCGGCCCGCTCGCTCACAGGTATCCCTCCCGCACCATCGCGAGCAGCGCGAACAGCACCGACGCTGCGGCGACGATCTCCAGCCAGCCGCGCGCCCAGTGCACCTGCTGCACGCAGTCGGAGAGCGCCGCCGCGAACTCGGTCGCTTCGGGCGGGTTCGCGCGCGCGTCGGCAGCCGCGCGAAGGAGCCGCCCCGCGAGCCCCAGCCTGCGGGGCACGGGTGCGCCCGCCGGCGGGACATACCCCAGCACGATCCACTGCACCAGTTCCGCGAGCCGCACGACATCGCTTGCGCGCAGTTCGGGCGTGATCGGCCGCGAAAGCCCGTAGTCGACGAGCCGCATGCGGCCGAACGCGTCAACCAGCACATTTGCGGGAGAGAGGTCGCCGTGCGCGCTGCCGCGGTCATGGAGCTCGGCAAGCGCGAGCGTCAGGTCGATGAGCTCGGCCGCGAAGAGATCGAGATCCATCGGCTCCTCAGCCGCGCGCAGCGCGACGAGCGAGCGGCCCACGATCCGCTCGAACACCACGCAACCCAGCGTCCCCTTGATGACACCCGACCAAAGCACGCGGATCCCGCAGGGATGAAGCACCGCCGACGCGCGCGCAGCCTCCGTCGCCCACGGCGCGGGATCATCGCCCCGTGCGCGCAGGAACTTCACCGCGACGATGCGATCCTCGTCACGCTCGCGCGCCGACGCGCGGTCGACGGCCGTCGCAATCGTTCCCTGCCCTCCGATGGTCAGCACCTCAAGGATGGCGAAGCGCGCGTCGCCCGACTCGAGCCGCGGCCCGACCGCTTCGGGCAGCATCCGCTCCGACTCCCGCCCGCCGAGAAGGTCGAGCGCGACCGATGCCTGCCGCAGATGGGCGGCCCACGCAGGATGCTGCTCACAGAGCAGCGCGACCACCTTCTCGCGATCGGCGCGCGCGGCGGCGACGACCTGATGCGCGACCTCGCGCGCCGCCGCATCATCACGCGCGGGATCGACGAACTCGGCGTAGCGCGCCACGGTGGGAACGAGCTCAAACCGCTCGCCGCAGTCGACGATGTCCTCGCGGACGAACTCGGCGAGCCCGACGGCGGCAAGACGGGACGCGCCCTCTGCGACGACGGCGCCGAACTCGGCGGGAACATCGCGCGTCAGCCGCTCCATCGCGCGAGCTCCTTCGCGGCACCGCGATAGCGGAGCACCCAGATCAGCATGGCGATGACGGCGCTCAGGAACGCGACGCTGTCGAAGAGGGTCCATCCCTGCAGGCCCTCGGTCACGATCGTCGACCAGGAGACGCTCGACGCCGCGAGGATCGTGAGCGCGCACCAGGCGATCCATGCCGCAGCGGCATCGGACACCACGCGACGCGGCGTACGACCGCCAGGCAGGAGGCCGCGCCATACGCGCATGCGCTCGGTCGCCGTCCCGGCGCGCGCGGCCGACGCCGTCATCGCCGCAGCACCGACGAGGAGCACCACGCCTGCGACGTGGCTGCCGAGCAGCTTCACGAGCACGATCGCGGCGACGAAGAGCGCGCTCCCGAGCCCCGCACCTGGGATCCAGTTCGTGCGCGCGGGAACGATCAGTCGCTTCGCCGAGCGGGACGCGCGCCCTAGCCCGATCGCAGCGGGATTGCCCCAGCTCGGGTAGCCGCGCAGCGACTGGTCCATGCGCAGCGTCGCCCACAGGATCGCCGTCAGCCCCGCGATCGGCCAGATGCGGAACACGAACTCGTGCATCTCCGCGCTGGGATCCTCTGCGATGCCCAGCGCGATCATGGCCCCGAAGGCGAGCCCCACCAGCATCCAGACGAACGCGGCCCAGAACACGGTGACGTTCGCGCGCATCGACTTCGCGAGCGCGCGCCAGCCGTCGGCATGGCGCGTCCGCCAGCGCTCGAGCTCGCTCTGGCTGAAGCCACACCCGTAGCAGCGTCCCGACTCGCGGTCGACGGGCTCGCCGCACACGGCGCATTCGCCGGCGCTGCGTCCCTCGGACTGGACGGCCGCTTCGGCGTGAACGGAGGTTGGTGCGGCGTCGGTCATCGGCGAGATGCGCTCCCGCGTGCGGTGCGAAGATGGGACGCTCGCCCGCAGGGGGCGTGAGGCGAATCCAATCGGATTCTCGCACGAACCGAAGTTCATGCCATCACTTTCGACCCAACCCCCGCTGAATCGATGGCTCGTCGCCGCAGGCATCTACAACCTGCTGTGGGGCGCCTGGGTGGTGCTCGCGCCCGATGCGCTGTTCGGGATGGTCGGCATGGACCCGCTCACCGGTCCCGGTCGCGGCATCTGGCAGTGCCTCGGCATGGTCATCGGCGTGTATGGCATCGGCTACCTGTGCGCTGCGCGCGATCCCGTGCGCCACTGGCCCATCGTGCTCGTCGGTTTCCTCGGGAAGATCTTCGGTCCGATCGGTTTCCTCTGGACGGCGTCACGCGGCGAGATCCCGTGGACATTCGGCGTCACCATCCCGACCAACGACCTGCTCTGGTGGATCCCCTTCGCGCTGATGCTCCGCAGCGCGTGGCGCGCGAACCGGCCAGGGCTCTGACCTCAGCCAGTCACGGCTCGAGCCAGCATCCAGACCACGACCCGTCAGCGCCGCGCACGAACCGCGCGCGCTGATGCCCCTCGCTCGCGAGGTAGAGCCAGTCGATCTCGACGGCGCGAGTGATGACCACGCCGAAGTTCGCCCGCGCGGGAAGCGTCTCCTCCTCTGTCGGCCTTCGGTCGAGGATGCCATCGGGAAGATTCGGCGATGGCGCCTCGCACACGGATCCAGGCGCCCGCGGCGCGAGGTAGCACCGCCTGCTCGAGAGCGCGCTGCGCGCCCAGCCTTCGTCGGCGCGCGCGCCAGTCGATTGAAACTCCGCGATCGCCGCCACCCGCAGCTGCAGCTTGCGCTCAGGCGCGTAGAAATGCCACGCGACCCGAGGCTCGCGCGCGATCTCGGCGACCTTCGCGCTTCGGACATCGGTGTGGCAGTGAATCTCGCCAGCCTCGCGCAGGACGCGCCGCAGGACCACCGATCGCGCGCAGGGCCCGCCATCGACTCCGACCGTCGCGAAGGTCGGGACGTGGAACCCGTGGCGCCGGTCGAGCGCCGCGCGCTCGAGTTCGCCCCAGGCCGAGCGCAGGACCTCCGCCAGCCGAGCGTCCGAGATTGACTGTGAAGTCGCCTCCATGGCGCGCAAAGACTACCTGAGGCGCCCCCTGCGATGCCTGAACCCGCCGAAAGCCTTAGAGATGGCGGCAAATAGGCATCGGGACCGACGGGCGGATAGCCGATGCTGTGCTAACCTAACTCTCCTGCATGTCCGTGACCGTCCGCACCACCCCCCACCTGCGCCTGACCGCCGCGATCCTCGTGGCGATGCTGGCTGCGCTCGCGGGGCCCGCGGACGGCGACGGACTTGAGCGAAGTCGCAGGGCCGAACTCCAGACCTTGATCGGCGGTCTCCGCCTCGTCTCGGTGCCCAGCGACGCGCCGGAGTGCGTGCACCTCGCCTCCGCGATCCGCGCCACCTCGGCGCGGAGCCTGCTCGACCTCACGACCGACGACGCGGGCGACCGCGCCGAACTGCGCGCCAGCCGCCGCGAGCGGCTCGACGCCTCGCGCGCCTCGGGCGCCGCGCTGCTGCGCACCACGGCGCTGCCTCCGCCGATCGCCTGACCCGTTCAGGCTCGATTGGTCCGTTCACATCCACAGCACACCGCGATCGGTGCCGCCCTCGGCGCCATTGACCGATTCCATCGGCATCGATCCCAACGCGATTTCCGCGAACGAAAGAGACATTCATGAGTCAGCTTCTCAAGGGCATTCCCGTCATCGACTGGTTCGTGCGCATCACCATGGGCACCAAGAACCAGCGTGATGTCAAGCGCTACAACAAGATCGTCGACGCGGCCAACGCGCTCGAGCCCGAGATCCGCCGCCTGACCGATGCGCAGCTGCGCGCGAAGACCGACGAGTTCCGCACCCGCATCGCCGGCGGCGAGAAGTCCTACGCGATGATCCCCGAGATCTTCGCCGTCGCCCGCGAGGCGATGGACCGCGGCGTCGGCATCCGCAGCATCTTCAACCCCGCCCGTAACGCAGACCTGAACCAGGACGGCGTCATCGACGCCAACGACCGCTTCGACCCGTCGCGCCTCCCCGCCGACGTCCGCAAGCTGTACGACGAGACCGTGGCGGCCATGCGGGCGGCGACCCCGCGCGCGCCCGAGGGCGACCTCCGCGGCTGCGCCGGTCCGATGCAAGGCTGGCAGTTCATCGACATCCCGAACGCGATCTACGAGGCCGTGCGCGTCCTCTACCCCGAGAGCCGCCCGCCCTTCCGCGCGCGTCCGTTCGACGTGCAGCTGATCGGCGGCATCGTGCTCGCAGAAGGCAAGATCGCAGAGATGAAGACCGGCGAAGGCAAGACCATCGTCGGTCCCCTTGCCTGCTATCTCGCCGCCTGCGAGAAGAAGCAGGTCCACGTCGTCACCGTGAACGACTACCTCGTCCAGCGCGACCGCGACTGGACCTTCCCCTTCTTCCGCGCGCTCGGCCTGACCGTCGGGGCGATCCACCCGCAGCACATGCAGCCGCACGAGGAGAAGAAGTCCGCGTACGCCTGCGACGTCGTCTACGGCACCACCAGCGAGTTCGGCTTCGACTACCTGCGCGACAACATGAAGACGCGCCCTGAGGAGCAGCTGCAGAAGCGCCGCGAGTTCGCCATCGTCGACGAGGTCGACTCGATCCTGATCGATGAGGCGCGCACGCCGCTGATCATCTCCGGTCCCGCCCACTCGTCGACGCCGCGCTACGACCTCGCCGACCAGATCGCGCGTCACCTCGTCGCCCGCCAGAAGGACTGGGACGCCGCCAACGAGGAATGCCGCCGCATCCAGGAGAAGGTCGCTGCGCTCGAGGGCGACATCCGCAACGCCCGTGAGAAGGGCTCCGTCCCCGCGATGAAGGCCGAGATGGAGGCAGCGCGCAAGGCGCTCGTCCTCGAGGAGGCCCGACGCGACCGATTCCAGCAGTTCTACGAGGTCGAGCTCGACAAGAAGCAGGCAGCACTCACCCACCAGGGCGTCGAGGAGGCGCAGCGCGCCGCCAAGAAGATCGACCCGTCGGTCGGCAGCTTCTACGTCGGCGACAACATCGACCTCCCCCACCTCGTCGAGCAGTCGGTGCGCGCGCACACGGTGTACATGCGCGACCGCGACTACGTCGTGGCGCCCGATGAGAACGGCGCCGAGGGCGTCGTGATCGTCGACCAGAACACGGGCCGCAAGATGGTCGGCCGCCAGTGGTCGGACGGCCTCCACCAGGCCGTCGAGGCGAAGGAGAAGGTGCGGATCAAGGAAGAGACGCAGACGATGGCGACCATCACCATCCAGAACTTCTTCAAGCTCTACTCGCGGCTGTCGGGCATGACCGGCACCGCCGACACCGAGGCGACCGAGTTCCACGAGATCTACCGCCTCGACGTCGTGTCGATCCCCACCAACCTGCCCATCGCGCGCTTCGACCGCCACGACCGCGTGTATCTCTCGCAGAAGGACAAGTGGAACGCGATCGTCGAGGAGATCAAGCTCTTCCACGACGTCGGCCGCCCGGTCCTCGTGGGCACGACCAGCGTCGAGAAGAGCGAGATGGTCTCGCGCATGCTCGGCGCGAAGTACCAGATCAAGCACGAGGTCCTCAACGCCAAGCAGCATGAGCGCGAGGCGGAGATCGTCCTCGGCGCCGGCAACCTCGGCGGCGTGATGATCGCCACCAACATGGCCGGCCGCGGCACCGACATCAAGCTGCGCGGGTTCACCCGCGCGGAGCTCGTCGAGCACTGGAAGCGCCGCAACGTCGCGCCGAAGGAGGCGAAGGCTGAGATGCCTGATGATGAGATCATCGGGCTCTGCTATCGCCACCTCGCCGAGCGCGCGTTCGGCAAGGACACGATCCAGGGCAAGGACGCGCCCGCGCTTCGGCTCATGCTCCTCCGCAAGTGGGGCGTCGAGCGCGCGAAGCTCGCGGAGAAGAAGGCCGATGCGCTGAATGCCGAGCAGCTCGCCGAGATCCTCGACGACGTCGGCTTCCCGCCGCTGCACCGCCTGGCGATGTGGACGAACGTCGAGGCGATGGGCGGACTGCACATCGTCGGCACCGAGCGCCACGAGAGCCGCCGCATCGACAACCAGCTGCGCGGACGCGCCGGCCGCCAGGGCGACAACGGCTCGAGCCGCTTCTTCCTCTCGATGGAGGACGACCTGATGAAGCTCTTCGCGGGCAAGGTGATGCTCACCGCGCTCTCGAAGCTCGGCATGAAGGAAGGCGACGACCTCGAGGACAGCATGCTCACGCGCGCCATCGAGAAGGCGCAGCGCAAGGTCGAGGAGCGCAACTTCCAGGCGCGCAAGAACATCCTCGAGTACGACGAGCCGATGGAGCACCAGCGCCGCGCGTTCTACGGGCTGCGCCAGCCGATCGTCGACTCGCGCGGCGTGAAGGAGCTCGTCCTCCGCTACGTCGAGGAGTCGATCGACAAGGCCGCGCAGGACTTCCTCGGGCCGAAGCACGTGCCGAACACGCTCGCGGAGTGGGTGCGCGAGAACTGCGGCGTGACCATCGAGGCCGACCGCTTCCTGAAGAAGGACCGCGAGGAGATCGAGAAGCTCATCCGCATCGATGCGGCGGAGGAGGCGCAGGAGGCGATCCGCGCGACCGCAGGCGAGTGCCTTCCGGTCGAGCTCGAGCCATCCGAGTGGGACGCCGAGGGCTTCGCAGCCTGGGCGCGCGCCAACTACGGCACGGAGATCATGCCCGCGGAGATCCGCTCGCTCGGGCGCGACGAGGCGATCGAGCGCGTGCAGCGCTCGGCGATCCGGAAGTTCGCCGATCTCGACCTCTCGCCGGTCGCGGCCTTCCTGGTGAAGGACTTCGGCGCCAAGCAGCTTGCCCACTGGGCGAACCGCAAGTTCGGCGCCGAGTTCGACGACAAGATGTTCGTCGGCGTGGCGACTCCCGAGGAGGCGGCCGACAAGCTCATCGCGCGTGCGCTCGAGGTCTACCGCAACCGCGAGGTCTCGTATCCCGTCGACTGGGCGATCGAGCAGACGAACGCCGCGATGCAGCAGGACCCCGCCGGCGCCCTCGGGCAGTTCTGCGCCTTCATCAAGGCGCGCTACGGCCTCGAATGGGATCCGCAGGCGCTGCCGTCGAACGATCCAAACGAGCTGCGCAGGCTCGTCGTCGAGCGCGCCGGAGCGATCGGCGCAGCCGAGTGCGAGAAGCGCGTGGCGGCATGCCTCGCGCGCGGGCGCGACGCTGACTCGATCAACGCGTGGTTCGCGGAGGAGTGCCTCGTGCGCCTCTCCGAGAGCGAGCGCGACGAGGCTGCGCGCAATCCCGACGCGTTCGTGCGCGCGAAGGTCGCGGACCTCGTGCGCCTCGAGCTCACGCAGTTCGAGCGCTGGATCCTGCTGACGATCCTCGACAACGCGTGGAAGGACAACCTCCACGCGATGGACCAGATCCGCGACTCGATCGGGTTCCGCGCGTTCAGCCAGAAGGATCCGCGCATCGAGTTCAAGCGCGAGAGCGCGCGCGTGTTCAACGAGATGCAGGAGACGATCCGCGACCGCGTGACCGACATCGCGTTCCGCGGGCGCCTCGCGCCCCAGGTGCAGCGCCCGGCGCCGCGTCCACAGGTTGCCGCTGCTGCGGCACCCGCTGGCGGATCCGCAGGCGTGATCGCGCCCAACGCGCCGTCGGCTGCACCCGCCCCCGCTGCGGCTGCACCCGCGCTCGGCACGGCGCAGCCCGTCGATCCGTCGACGATCCCCGTCGTCGGCCGCAACGAGCCCTGCCCCTGCGGCAGCGGGCTCAAGTACCGCCAGTGCCACGGCAAGAAGCCGGAGGCGTGAGCGGCGGCGGAAGCGGCGAAAACCCGCGAGGCTTGACGGGTGGGGAGAAGTCGCTAGACTTCTCCCCCTCAAAGCCTCGTTAGCTCAGTTGGCAGAGCAGCTGACTCTTAATCAGCGGGTCGTAGGTTCAACCCCTACACGAGGCATGAAGATTGCGACGGCGGAGCGTCCCTCCGCCGTCGTTCTTTTTCGGATCAAATAGCGGCATGACGAGTGGCCCCCGCGACACCGACGAGCTCCTGCGCGCCGTGCACGCGATGCGCGACCGCGAGGAGTCCGAGCGGCTCCGGCAGCTCGGTGGAATCCTCGTCCATGACGTGAACAACGTGCTCTTCGCGCTGCTCGGACGCGTGCAGCTGCTCGAGCGCCGCGCGTCCGACCCCGCCACCGCGAAGGCTGCGCGCGAGATCCTCGAGACGACGCGCCTGCTCGAATCACAGGTCGTCGCCCTGCACGCCGCCTGCCGACGGGACGAGCCCACGGGCGACCGTGGCAATGCGCGCGAGGCGATCGCGATCGCGCTGCGCGCGGCGACTTCCGTACTCCCGTCCTCGATCGCTCCCCGTGGAGTCGAACACGCGATCGCCGCGATCCCAACGGACGCCCTCTTCGAAGGCGAGCCGACGCAGATCGCCATCGCCATCGGGCAGATCGTGTCGATCCACCGCGCACGCGCGCGCGGACCGATCGAGGTCACCGCGCACGTCACGACGGGCGATGAGCCGCGCATCGAGCTCGCGTTCAGCGATGACGGCGGAGCGCCCGACGGCGCTCCCACGAAGCCCTCGCTCCTCGGCGGCGCGTTCGCGCTCTCGGGTCTTCCAGTCGCCGCGGCGCACCGCGCCACCCGCGATTTCGGCGGCAGCGTCGAGTGTGCATCCACCGCAAGCGGGCTTCGCACCGCGTTCAGCTTCGCGATCCGCCGCGGCGTCTCGGTCGCGCGATTCGATGCCGGCGGAAACCAGCGGTCCATCGCCTGCGAGCATGAGGACGAATGCGTTCCGCCCGCGCGGCGCGTCCTGATCGCAGACGACGACCCCGCCGTGCGCGCAGTCCTGGTCGCAGCCCTCGAGGCGATCGGCGACGAGGTCGACACCATCGCCGACCCCGGCGCCTGCGACGCACACGCAGAGCTCGACCAGTTCGACGTCGTCATCCTCGATGCAGGTGGCGGCGGACTCGAGGCGCTCACGCGCCTTCGCAAGCGCGGCGTCGAAGTCCCCGTGCTCGTCGCCAGCGGCGAGATCGTCGAGCGTCCAGGCGATCCACTCACGCGCTGCGCGCTCAAGCCGATCGCGCTCGACACCCTCGACCGCGAGCTCGCCTCACTCGCCCGCCTGCGCGCCCGCCAGTAGCCGCGATGCAATCGGAAGCATCTGGCTCGCGACCGGCGCAAGCGGCGCGGGCATCGCCGCGAGCAACTCCACGAGCGACACCATCCGGAACTCGTCGTACTCCCATCCGAGCTCGGGCACGGCGCTCGACGAGATCGCCAGCCGATGCACGACCTCCCAGGTGAACGCGTGCGGGTCGTAGAGGAGCGCGACCGCGACAGGCGGCTCGATGGCCTCGAGTCGCGCCTCTTCGCGCAGCTCGCGCACGATCTCCTCTGCGGGCGTCGCGCCGGGCTCGACAGATCCTCCCGGGACGAATTCCCAGGCTCCAGGGTAGAACGCGACCTTCGCCGATCGCCGTCCCATCAGGACGCGCGCACCATCGGTCGCCACCGCCTTCACGCCGAGCGGGCGCACGCCGAGGTCGAGCCCTGTCTTCTGCACCGCGTAGAAGCGGTACGAGCACTCCTGCACGTGGATCTGCACGCCGCCGTGGCCATTGCGGCTGGTACCGAGGACCTGCAGCATCGTGCCGTCGAAATAGCGGGGATTCTCGGCGCACAGCCCCTTCCAGCGCGCCTCGATCTCGTCGAGCGGCGCGACGGTCGGCACGAAGCGACCCTCGACGCGAACGACGACCGGCGGACGGCGAAGCTGGATGACGCGCGCTTCCACGACTTCACGCGATTGTGCCACATCGACCACGCCCGCGGCGGGTGGACGGCAGGGTTCGCGCTATCTTGCCCGCCGCGCGCCCGCGCGCGAACGAGGAGCACACCATGGCGCAGATGAATCCCCCCGTCGACGAACCGTTCGGCAACGCGATCCAGCCCGGCAAGGACGGGCATCCGCCGGGACTGTTCCTGCTCTTCTTCGTCGAGATGTGGGAGCGCTTCTCGTTCTACGGGATGCGCGCCCTGCTCACCTTCTACCTGATCAAGGGCTTCCTCCAGGCGAACGATGATCGCGCCTATGCGATCTATGGCGCCTACGGCGCGCTTGTGTACGCGACCCCCTACCTCGGCGGCATGCTCGCCGACCGCTACATCGGTGCGCGCCTGGCCGTGATCTGGGGCGGGCTTCTGATGGCGGCGGGCCACCTGCTCATGACCCTGGAGCAGGAATGGGCGCTCTTCGGCGCGCTCGGCCTCCTCATCGTCGGCAACGGCTTCTTCAAGCCGAACATCTCGACCATGATCGGCTCGCTCTACCCGCAGGGCAGCCCGAAGCGCGACGCCGGCTTCACCATCTTCTACATGGGCATCAACCTCGGCGCAGCGCTGGCGCCGCTCGTCTGCGGCTACGTGGGCGAGACCTACGGCTGGCACTACGGCTTCGGCCTCGCGACGATCGGCATGATCCTCGGGCTCGTGACCTTCGTGGCGCCGAGCGCGATCGCGCGCGCCCTCGTGCTCGCGGCGAGCCTCGCCAGCGTCGGCACGATGATCTACACGACGAAGAGCGACAACACGCAGTTCCTCCTGAACCTGCCCGTCGCCATCGCCCTGCTGGCGGCTGGCGCGATCAGCTTCGTGAAGCTCGGACAGGGCTCGATCCCCAAGGACATGGGAGCGCCGCGCGACGCCAACGGCAATGTGATGGCGCCGAAGATGGTGCTGCCGATCATGCTCTGCACCCTCGCCGCGGTTGCGCCGCTTGCGTTGCTCGTGAACAAGAACGCCTATGCCACGTGGGTGCTCAACGTGATGGGCGTGCTTGCGTTCGGCTCGATCCTGCTGTCGGCGTTCTCGGCGCAGGCACTCGAGCGCGGGCGGCTGTTCGTGATCCTGATCCTGTGCTTCTTCTCGATGCTGTTCTGGGCGTTCTTCGAGCAGGCTGGCTCGAGCGTCAACAACTTCACGGACCGCAACGTCGACCGAGTCGTGGGCGACACGCCTGTCGTCGCCGGACAGACGTACTCCGACGTGCTCGTGACGCAGGAGTTCCTCGGCGTGGAAGTCGCGGGCAAGACGTGGACGCTCACCGATATCGAGGTGGCGCAGAAGGCAGCGACCGAAGGCAAGCCCGAGGGCCGCGTGACCTTCACCGCCGACGACGAAGACGTGCAGAAGGGCCTCGCGATCAGCGGAAGCGAGATCAAGGCTTCTGTGTTCCAGGCCGCGAATCCGACCTTCATCCTCCTCTTCGGCCCCGTCTTCTCGTGGCTGTGGGGTGCGCTCGGTCGACGCGATCCCAGCGCAGGCGTGAAGTTCTCGCTCGGTCTCGCACAGCTCGGGCTCGGCTTCGGCTGCTTCTGGATGGGCGCGACGTCCGCGGACTCGAACGGCATGGTCGCGATGTCGTGGCTCCTGCTCGGCTACCTGCTGCAGACGACGGGCGAGCTCTGCCTGTCACCCGTCGGACTGTCGCTCGTGACCAAGCTCGCGCCCGTGCGCGTGGTGAGCACGATCATGGGCGCGTGGTTCCTTGCGACCGCGTTCTCGCACCTCGTCGCGGCGGGCATCGCCAAGATGACGGGCGTGAGCGAGGGCGGCGCCGGCGCGACGATGCCGCCGCCGATCGAGACCGTCGGCGTGTACGGAAACGTCTTCGGCGGAATCGCGATCGCAGCGCTGGCGTCGGCCGCGGTGCTCCTCGTGATGAGCCCGTGGCTCAAGAAGATGATGGCGCTTGATGAAGCGAGTGCCGCCGGGAAGTGATTGGAGCGGTCGCCGATATTCGAGCGGTCGCGCTGCGGCGGCGACCTTTGGTGCTTGGTCCTTGTCGGCATTGACTCCTGACGCAGTTGGTTCCGCAGATTGCGGCGTTGCCTCCATCTGCGGGCACTCGTTGCAAGCAGACTCCCGACGAGTAGTCGTCTTCAATCAAGCGGCGTCCCGAGCCAATGAGTGCCCGCAGATGAAATCTGCGGAACCACTTGCGTGGGAGTCCATCCCAACGAGCTCCCAACGAGTCATCGTCTTCAATCGAACGGAGTCCCGAGCCAATGAGTGCCCGCAGATGAAATCTGCGGAACCACTCGCGTGGGAGTCCGTCCCAACGAGCTCCCGACGAGTCGTCGTCTTCAGTCAAGCGGAGTCCCCAGCCAATGAGTGCCCGCAGATGAAATCTGCGGAACCACTTGCGTGGGAGTCCATTCCGATGCAACCGTCGGACTCTCCACGCCCGCTCAGAACCCGAGCGGAATCCCCGCTGCGTTCCACGCCACGAGCACCACAGTCCAGACGACGATGGTCGCCACGCTGTACGGCACCAGCAGCGAGAGCAGCGTGCCGAGGCCCGCACTCGGGCTGTAGCGCCGCATGACCACAAGGATGATGATCAGGTACGCGTTCAACGGCGCGATCGGATTGGTGCAGGAATCGCCCACGCGGTACGCGCACTGGACGAGCTCGGGCGACATTCCCGCCGCGCCGAGCATCGGCACCAGGATCGGCGCGAGGAACGCCCATTTCGCGCTCGCGCTCGAGACCACGAGGTTCAGCACCGCGACCACGACGACGATCGACGCGATCATCGCGCCTTGCCCTGCGCCGATCGACTTGATGAGCTCCCCGCCCGCGAACCCGAGCACGAGCGCGAGGTTCGACTGCTTGAACCAGGCCAGCGCCTGCCCTGCGAAGAACGCGAGGACGATGTACGAGCCCATCGACGCCATCGACTCATTCATGCGCTGCGCGACGGCGCGATCGGAGCGGATCTCGCCGCTCACCGCGCCGAAGGCGATGCCGGGCGCGAGGAAGAGGACGAGGATGATCGGGATGAGCGCCTCGCTCCACGCGGGCACCATCGCGGTCGAGTTGTGGCGCTGGACCATGCCCGTCAGCGGCCAATCGGGCACGAGCGCGAGCGCGAGGAAGAGCGCCGCGAAGACGCTGAACGCTGCGACCGCGGCCCAAAGCCCGCGCTTCTCGGCGCTCGTCAAGGTCGGCGCCGTCTGCTCGATGCCGCCTGCCGCGACCTGCGCCTCGATGTCGGCGCGAGTGAAGCGCGGCTCGACCACGCGCGCGGTCACGAGCCAGCCCACGAGGGTCAGCAGGAACGTCGATGCGATCATGAAGTAGTAGTTGCAGGTGGGCTGCACCGAGGCGTTCGGATCGACCAGCACCGCCGCCTGCTGGGTGAGGCTGGAGAGGAGCGGATCCAGGCTCGTCACCGCGAGGTTCGCGCTGAAGCCTCCGGCGATTCCGAAGGTCGCTGCAGCGATGCCGACCAGGGGCGAGCGCCCGACCATCGCATAGACGCCGGCCGCGAGCGGCGGCAGCACGACGTAGCCTGCGTCCGCCGCGGCGCTCGCATTGACCCCGATGAAGATCACGACCGGAGTCAGCAGACGCGACGGCGTGATCGAGACGATCAGCTTGAGCAGCGCGGGGAAGAGCCCCGTCCGCTCCGCGACGCCGATCCCGAGCATGGCGACCAGCACGATCGCGAGCGGCGGGAAGTCGAGGAAGTTTTGGATCGCACCCGTGAAGAGCTTGCGGATTCCATCGGCCGTCAGCAGGTTGACGACGCCCAGCGTCTGCGTGGGATCGCGCGGGTCCGCGATCGACCATCCGAGCTGCGTGCCCACCCAGCTCATGATGAGCACGAACGCTCCGAGCAGGACGAACAGCGTCGTCGGATCGGGCAGGCGGTTGCCCACCCGCTCCACCACACCAAGCGCGCGGCCGATGACGCCCTGACGCTCCGACGATCCGCTCATGTCAAGCCCTCACGAAAGTGCCCTGCTTGAGGTCCTTCACGACTCCGGGGAACTGCAGCACGCGGTTGTGCATCGCGACGTAGACGCCGGGTGCAAGCAGTTGCACGGCAGTCAGCGCCTCGGTCACGTTCTGCGTCGCATCGGTGCGCCGCATCTCGTACGGACGCATCGCGCCGGTCAAGACGACAGCCTTCTTCGCGCCGCCCTTCTGCTCGAGCCGGTCATGGATGCGGTCGCCCGTCTTCGCCAGGCGATCGGTGCCGTGCACGATCACCACGCCATCGTGGTTCCGCGACATGATCTCGGCGGTGTCGGCGATCAGATCATGGTCGGCCTCGGTCATGTCGAGCGAGTCCTTGTTCATCAAGGGCACGCGGTCGATGGTCACGCCGCGCAGGTCGAGCGTCGCCAGCAGCATGTCGAGCACGCTGAGTTTGTTGGAGAGGACCCCGCCGAGCTCGTCGTAGGTCTTCTCGATGGTCCCGCCCGTCGAGATCAGGGCGATGCGGAACAAGGCGTCGGTGTTGCGGGGGGACATTCGGGCGATCGTGTCGGGTGCAAGTGCGGTCATCGTGCGTCCTGCGCGATGCGGGATATCGGTCAGAGTCGGGTGAGCCCGACAGCGTAGCACCCCCTGCCCGAAGCCCCGCCGTGCATGATTCGGCGTGCGAACGACCGATAGAGACCACGAGTGCCCCGTCTGGACCGCCAAGCCCAACCCCCATGCCCGCCCGCATCCTGATGCAAGGCTCTGCCACCGACACCCTGGACTCGCTCGCACGCGAGTTCCAGCAGCTGCCCATCGCAAGCCTGGCGCCCGCGCTCATCCTTCTCCTCGGGGGGCTCCTGCTGCTCATCGCCGGACGCCACTTCCTGCGTCCCGTGCTCGTGGTCACCGCCGTCCTCGTGTGCGCGATGCTTGCGCCGTCACTGCTTGGAGGGACCTTTCCGTCCATCAACGGCACTGTTCTGGCTGTCCTCGGCGGGCTGTTCGGGCTGGCCTCGATGGCGCTCGCCTGGCGGCTCGTGCTCGGCGCTGCAACTGGGCTCATCGCCGCCTTCGCCTGCGCGGTGCTCGCGATGCTCGCCGTCGACGCCGGCTGGATCGACGCGCGCAGCCCGAACGACGCGCTCGCACCCGGACCAAGCCAAGCCGAGATCGATGCGCACAACGCGCTCGTCGCGCGATCGCCCGAGGTGATCCACCCGCTCGTCGAGTGGGCCGACTCGCGCTGGCTCGCCGAACCGAAGCAGGTGCGCACGCTCCTCACCGCCGCAGCGGCTGGCGCAGGTTTCATCGGCCTCGTGCTCGGCGCATGGACGCCGCAGTCCGCAGCAGCGCTCCTCACGAGCCTCGTCGGGTCGATCCTCACGCTCGTGGGCGCCGTCCCGTTCCTCGCAAAATACTCCGACCGCATCGCGAGCGGCCCGCACCCGATCGGCTGGCTGCTCCTCTGGCTTGCGCTCGCACTCGGCGGCTGGCTCTTCCAGACATCCCGCGCCGCCAGGACGCAGCCCGCCGCGCGCGCAGCGCATGGAAGGCCCGGGCATGAGGGATAGCCACGGAGAAGCGCTGCCGATCCCGCGTGCGCGCGTCTGCTAGCATCGCGCCAATGGATAGTTTCTCCTTCCGGAACGGCGAGTTGTACGCGGAGGACCTGCGCGTGGCCGACATCGCGGCCAAGGCGGGAACGCCCTGCTACGTGTACTCGCGCGCCACGCTCGAGGATCACTACGACCGCCTCGTCGAGGCGTTCCGCGCCATCGACCCGCTCGTCTGCTACTCGGTCAAGAGCTGCGGGAACCTCGGGGTGCTCCGAGTCCTCGCCGAGCGCGGCGCGGGCATGGACGCCGTCTCGGGCGGCGAGCTCCACCGCGCGCGCGCCGCCGGCGTGCCGCTCTCGAAGTGCGTCTACGCGGGCGTCGGCAAGACCGACCGCGAGATCCGCGAGGCGATCCTCGGCGGACTCGGCCTCTTCAACTGCGAGAGCGAGGAGGAGTTCGAGAACATCGCCCGCATCGCGCGCGAGCTGAAGCGCGAGACCCGCGTCGCGCTGCGCATCAACCCCGACGTCGACCCGAAGACGCACCGCTATACCTCGACGGGCAAGAAGGAGACGAAGTTCGGCGTCGACCTCGAGCGCGCGCGCCGCTTCTTCGAGACCTACGGCCGCGACGAGCATGCGCGCCTCGAGGGGCTCCACCTCCACATCGGTTCGCCGATCTACACCGTCGATCCCTACCGCGAGGCGATGACCAAGACCGCAGCGCTGGTCGAGGAGCTTGCGCGCGCCGGCTTCGCCATCCGCTCGATCGACCTCGGCGGCGGATTCGGCGCAGACTACGAGAGCGCGCAGTCGCCCCCGCTCAGGGAGTACGCGGAAGCCATCATTCCGCTCGCGAAGCCGCTCTTCGACAAGGGCGTGCGCTTCATCCTCGAGCCCGGCCGCACGATCGTCGGCAACGCGGGAATCCTCGTCCTCAGCGTGCTCTACACGAAGACCTCGGGCGACAAGCGCTTCGTGATCTGCGATGCAGGCATGAACGCCCTGCTCCGCCCGTCGCACTACGGCAGCTTCCACTTCATCTGGCCGGTCGCGCCGGGCGCCGATATGACGCCTGCGCGCCGCACGCTCGACCCGAAGCTTCCTGGGACGGCTACGCAGGACGTCGTCGGTCCGCTCTGCGAGACAGGAGACTTCCTCGCGCTCGACCGCGTGCTGCCCGCTTCCATCAGGCGCGGCGACCTTCTCGCCGTCTTCACGGCAGGTGCCTACGGGATGAGCATGGCCAGCCGCTACAACTCCTCGCCTCTGCCAGCGGAGGTTCTCGTCTCCGGCGCGACCGCGCAGGTCGTGCGCGCGCGAGAGACCTTCGATGCGCTCATCGAGCACGAACTCAAGCCTGTCGCGCTCGATCTGAGCGGGAGCCACGCGTGATCCTGTTCACCACCGACCTTCTCTTCGGAAGCAAGATCCTCGGCGCCGCGAAGTACGCAGGGCTGCGCGGGCAAGGCGTGCGCAACCGAGCCTCGCTGTCGCAGCACGCCCCGGGTGCATCGCACTTCTTCGTCGATCTCGAGGCCGAGCTCACCGAGGGCGAGTCGCCCGAGGCACTGCTCGATGCGGCGCTTGGCCACCCGCACCTCCGCGTGTTCGCCTTCGCTGGCCACATGCAGGTCGACAAGCTGCGCGCGGCACAGCAACGGCTCGCCTCTGCGGGAGGCGGGCATGAGGTCCACTCGCGCGGATCGCTGAACGCACGCCTCGTCGAGATCCTGCCGCCTTCGCAGGAAGGCGCGGGCTGATGGTCGGCCGCGAGGACGACGGGATCTGGGTGACCCTCAAGGAAACGGTGCATGCGCCGCCCGCGGAGGTCGCATCGTGCATCGCGACGGCGGCGGGATTCAGCCGCTGGCTCGCGGTCGCCTGCGAGCTTGAGTCGAGCGATCACGCTTCCCTCGCCATCTCCTGGGACCGCGAATGGAACCACACCACCGAGGTCAAGGTCCTCTCTTTCGACGCCGACCACGCCCATGACGGCCACGCGCGCATCAAGTTCGAGTGGTTCCCCTCGGCGCTCGAGGACTGGGCGACGCCCGTCGAGCTGACGGTCACGCCCGTCGCCGCCCGCGGCGATGGCACCTCGGGCGCGCGCGTGATCCTCCGCCATGGTCCGTTCGCGGACAATTCCGAGGCGCTCATCTTCATGGCCGACAGCGCCGAAAGCTGGCGCTGGTACCTCTGCAATCTCCGCAGCGTGCTCGAGCAGAAGCACGACATGCGCGCAGTCAGGCCGCTGTAGGCTCGAATTCGCGCGGGGGCTATACTCATCGCCCCATGTTCGAGAACCTGTCCGAACGCTTCTCCTCGGCCTTCCGCTCGCTTTCCGGGCGCGGCACCATCTCCGAATCGAACGTCCGCGAGGCGCTCGAGGAGATCCGCACCGCCCTGCTCGAGGCCGACGTCGAGCTCAGCGTGGCCAAGCAGTTCTGCGACGAGGTGCTCGAGAAGGCGAGGGGACGCGAGGTCACCAAGAGCCTGAAGCCCGGGCAGGAGCTCGTGGGCATCGTGCACGACGAGCTCGTCGCCTTCATGGGCCCCGAGGATTCGAAGATCTTCCTCGTCGATCCCGCCCCGACCATCATCATGATGTGCGGCCTGCAGGGCTCTGGCAAGACCACCACCTGCGGCAAGCTCGCCGCCTACTTCAAGAAGGCCGGGCGTTCGGTGCTCGTCGCCGCCGCCGACCTCCAGCGCCCCGCCGCCGTCGAGCAGCTCCAGCAGGTCGTCGAAGGCGTCGCCGAGCATGCGAAGGGCAGCGCAAAGATCAGCTTCTACGGCGAGCCCGACAAGTGCGCCGAGTACGGCAAGGCCGTGAACGCCGCCGTCGGCGTCTGCCGCCGCGCCGTCGAGAAGGCGCGCGCCGAGCGCTACGACGTCATCATCCTCGACACCGCGGGCCGCCTGCACGTGAACGACGAGCTCATGAAGGAGCTCGAGGCCGTGCGCATGAGCGTGCAGCCGCACCAGATCCTGCTCGTCGTCGATGCCATGACCGGCCAGGACGCGGTGCGCAGCGCGAAGGCGTTCCACGACCGCCTCAAGGTCGACGGCGTCATCCTCACCAAGCTCGACAGCGACACCCGCGGCGGCGCAGCGATCACGGTGAAGAAGGTCACGGGCGCGCCGATCAAGTTCCTCGGCACAGGCGAGAAGTTCGACGCGCTGGACGAATTCAGCCCGAAGCGCATGGCGGGGCGCATCCTCGGCATGGGCGACGTGGTCGCGCTCGTCGAGAAGGCGCGCGAGGAGGTCAGCGATGCCGAAGCCGAGAAGATGGCGGAGAAGCTCGCGAAGGGCCAGCTCACCATGGACGACTTCCTCTCGCAGATGAAGTCGCTGCGCCGCATGGGACCGATGAAGCAACTGCTCGGGCTCCTGCCCGGCGTCGGCAGCGCGCTCAAGGACGTCAACATCGACGACAAGCAGTTCGACCGCCTCGAGGGCATGGTCCATTCGATGACCGCCGCCGAGCGCCGCGACCTCAAGCTCTTCAACAAGGGGCGCGTGCGCCGCATCGCAGAGGGCTCGGGCACCACGCCCGCAGAGGTCAATCGCCTCACCTCGCAGTTCGAGATGGTGCAGAAGATGACCGCGAGCCTCGCGTCGGGCGGCATGGCTGGGCGCATGCAGGCGGCGAAGCAGATGGCTGCTTCGGGCGGAATGCCTGGCATGCCGGCGCTTCCGGGCATGAGCTTCAAGGGCACGAGCGCGACGGCCTCGCCCAAGGCGAAGTTCAAGCAGCGGAAGAAGTGACGCGCGCATGAAGACGCGTGAACTCGACTACGGCTTCGATCCCACCCTGGTCGCCACTGCCCCGGCGTCGCCGCGCGACAGCGCTCGGTTGATGGTGATCGATCGCGCGCGCGGCAGCATCGAGCACCGCATCGTGCGCGACTTGCCCGGGATCCTGCGAGCAGGAGACCATCTGCTCGTGAACGAGACGAGCGTGCTGCGCGCGCGGCTCTCGCTGCACCGGCCTGCAGAGGCGGAGGGCGGCGCGTTCAGCACCGAGGGGCTCGTGCTCGAACCGAGCGCGGAGGCGGGTGCGTGGCGGCTGCTTGTCCGTCACGCGAAGCGCTTCCGCGCTGGAGAGCGGCTGAGCCTGCGGGATGCGCACGGCGCCGACCACGGAGACGCGATCGAGCTCGTGCGCCGCGACGCCGAGGCCTGGGTCGCACGCTTTCACGCAGGCACGAAGGGCGGAGACATCGCGGCGGTGCTCGAGCGCTCGGGGCTGACGCCCTTGCCGCCCTACATCCTGAAGGCACGCAAGGACCGTCGCGAGGAAGTCGATGACGATGCGGACCGCACCGAGTACGAGACGGTGTACGCCCGCGCGAGCGAACGCGGCTCGGTTGCGGCGCCAACGGCGGGACTGCACTTCACCGACGGACTGCTCGCCGCGCTCGCCGCCCGCGGAATCGAGCGCAGCGCCGTCACCCTGCACGTGGGTGCCGGCACCTTCAAGCCCGTCGACGTCGAGGACCTCGCCGACCATCCGATGCATCGCGAAAGCTACGCGGTCTCGCGCGAGACCCTGGCGACGCTGCGCGCGCTCGAGGCGCCGCGCCGCGCGGGATCAGCGCGCATCGTGGCAGTCGGCACGACGACCGTCCGCGCGCTCGAAAGCCTGCCCGTCGAGGCGCTTGGCCGAGATGCGTCCATCAGCGCCTCGACGGACATCCTCATCTCGCCCGGGTTCCAGTTCCGGTTCACCGACGCGCTGCTGACGAACTTCCATCTTCCGCGGTCGACGCTGCTCGCGCTCGTCGGCGGCTTCATGGGCATGGAGCTCATGCGCGAGGCATATGCCACGGCGGTCCGTGAGCGATATCGCTTCTACTCCTACGGCGACGCGATGCTCATCGTGTGAGTTGTCTGAGCGCAAGCCTTCCCGCGCTTGAACTCGAGGGTATCGGCTTGCAATCAACTCTCGCACATGAAGGCAACGCCGGAATCTGCGGAACCACGTGCGTCAGGAGTCGACTCCCACGCAACCCGTTCCGCAGACTTCGTCTGCGGGCACTCATGCCTTGAGTGGTCGCGGCGGCGACGGCTCGAACGACGAAACTCGCTCACGCCACGAAAGGCGCCAGTTCGGCAGGAATCCGACGGATTCCCCGCCGCGTCGACTTCGACACCGCATACCGCATCGAACGCTCGAAGCGCCGCTGCACCGTGCCAGCGGTCGGCACCCCGAGCTCGCGCATGCGGTCGATCGCGTATCGCCACGCATGGAACTCCTCGAGGCAGCGCGGGCGATAGGTGCCGAGCCCGATCACATGATGCCCGACCTCGTGCAGGAAGATCGCCAGCCGCAGCGGACTCGTCGGATACGGCGACTCGATGGTGCGCTCGTGCCTCCCGTCGCGAAAGATCCGCAGCGTGGCGAGCCCGGAGAGCGACCGGCGCCAGCAGCGCACGCGCAACCCGTGCCTCGCGAGGAACTCGTCGACGATCGCGTCGTAGCGCCGCTGCACGGGACGCTCATGATCGATCCCGCGCGGCGGATTCGGCATGACCTTCTTGCCATCGATCCGAGCATGCGCGAGTGCGCGCAGGGCGCCGCGCGGCGGGCGCGAGCGAACGCCGCGCTGCCGCGGCCTCTCCCGCTGCACCGGCGTGGCGAAATCGAACAGCAGCTGCTCGAAGGGCATCCCCCGCTACATCGGCGAATCCGCGCAGATTCCTCGACTCAGGGGACCGTCGGCGCGAACGGCCTGACCGCTGCGCCCACCAGCTTCGGGCGTCCGTTCAGGAACTCCGCGATGGGCATGCCGCGTCCGCCGAGCGGCTGGATCTCGAGGATGCGGATCGCGCCCGACCGCGCGCGCACCACGCCATTGGATCCGAGCACCGCGATCTGCCCCTCCGGCGACGCGCACTCCTCGACGCGGAGCAGCTTGACCTGCAGCTCGCCCACGAGAACGGTGCAGCCAGGCCATGAGTTGAGCCCGTTGACGCGGGCCCGTGCCGCGGACGCATCGAGCGCCGCCAGATCCACCGTCGCCTCGGACTTCGAGAGCTTGCGTGCGCGCGTCGCGCGCGGCTCATCCTGCTCTGCCCCGACCAGCGAACCCGCAGCGTGCCGCGCGAGCACGTCCAGGATCGCCTCCGGACCCAGCAGCGAGAGCGCGTCATGAACTTCGTCGGAGGTCTCGCGAGGACCGATCGCGCGCGCGCGCTTCGCGAAGACGAGCCCCGCGTCCATCCGTTCCGCAAGCGAAATGACGCTGACGCCGGTCTCGGCGCAGCCATCCATCACGGCGCGCTGGATCGGTGCGGCGCCGCGATAGGCAGGAAGAAGCGACCCGTGGAGGTTGACCGCGAACACACCATCGAGCAACTCGCGGGAGAGCTTCTGTCCGAAGGCGATCACCACCCAGGCGTCGGCGCCGAAGCCCCGCACGGTCTCGCGCACGGCCGCTTCATTCACATCCGCAGGCTTCAGCACGGGCATGCCGAGCTCGGCGGCTCGCGCAGCCACGGGCGTGGGCGTCAGCGTCTTGCCTCGCCCCGCGGGCTTGTCGGGCTGCGAGACCACCGCCACGACCTCGTGACGCTTCGCCAGCGCCTCCAGCGTGGGAATCCCGAACGCACCGGAGCCGAGGAAGACGATCCGCAACGCCTACGACTCCCGCCGCGGCGTGGACCGCTCGAGATCGCGCAGCGCCCGCCGGTTCGCCAGCCGATCAAGCGGGCGCATCCGATCGATGATCATGGTGCCCTCGAGGTGATCGAACTCGTGCTGCCATACCCGCGCCCAGATGCCGTCCTTCTCCAGGGTGAACTCGTTGCCATCGAGGTCGAGCGCGGCGATGCGTGCGCTCGGCGGGCGCATGATCTCCGCGCGGATGTCGGGCAGGCTCAGGCAGCCTTCCTCCCCGCCCACGATCTCACCCTTCGTCTCGAGCCTCGGATTGATGAAGACGCGCTCGGGCTCTCCATAGAGCGGGCAGGTCACGAAGATCCGCAGGCTCTCGCCGACCTGCGGCGCAGCGAGCCCGATGCCGTCGTACTCCCGGGCCACGCGGTGCATATCTGCGACCAGCTCGCGGATGAAGCCGTCGATCTTCTCGACCGACCGAGCCTTTTTCCGCAAAACCGGATCAGGGTGGAAAACGATGCCTCGACCTGCTGGCATTCGGCGAATAGTACCCCGAGCGAGCGGACGCAGCGGACAGCGCCGCCGACAAGCGTCTGCCGCACAGGGGTCTGGAGAGCCAAGGGGCGGCCGGAGAGGTTTGACCGCGCCCCGCCCGAGGAGGTACCCTCCAAGGTCCCCCTGCAGGACTGCCAGTGAGCCTCCAGGGTCCAGTGTGGGACACAGTGATCGGCGTGAGCCCTTTGATCGAGGAGCACGGTTTGGGTCTGTTTTCTTTCGGTAAGAAGAAGCCTTCGGATACCCCGGCTGACGCTGGCGGACAGCCTGCGCCTGGCGCCGCCGCGAGCGGCGGACTCGGCGGTGGCTTCGTCGCCCAACCCGACAAGGCCAAGAAGTTCTTTGACCACGGACGCACCATCGCGGCCACGGGCAATCTCGAGTACGCCCTGATGCTCTACGCGAAGGGCTTCCGATTCGACCCCAGCTCGATCGATCAGCACAAGGCGATGTACCAGATCGCCATCCAGTTCAACGCCGCGGGCGGGAAGCCAGCAGCGCGCGAGCAGATGAAGGAACTCGACGGCCCCAGCCCGATCGACAAGTTCGCGCTCGCAGAGTACGTCTGGATGCGCGACCTCCTGAACCCCGACAACCTCTTCAGGCTGCTCGAGGCGGCCGCCAAGGCAAGCCAGATGGAGTACGGCGCCTTCATCGGCCCGAAGGCGCTTGACGTGCTTCGCCGCCAGAAGAAGCAGTCGAAGTCCGTTTGGATGAAGGCGAAGGCGCTTCTGGCAGCCGTCGAGGCGACGGGAGAGGCGCTTGCCTGCGTCGAGGAGGCGCTCAAGGCGGATCCGAGCGACACCCAGCTCGCGGCCGACCTCAAGGAGACGACCGCTCGCCACGCGCTCAAGCAAGGCGGCTACGACCGCCAGGATTCCTCGCAGGTCGGTGGCTTCCGCGCCAACATCAAGGATGCAGCGAAGCTCCAGCAGCTGCAGGACTCCGCCGCGATCGTTCAGAGCGAGGAGACCGAGGCCCGCATCCTCGAGCGCGCCCGCAAGGCGTACGAAGAGAACCCGATGGCGCCCGACGCCATCCAGAAGCTCGGCACGCTGCTGAAGAAGCAGGCGACTCCTGAATCCGAGGAAGAGGCGCACGCCGTTTTCATGGCCGGATTCGAGCGCACGAACGAATACCGCTTCAAGGCCGCAGCCGGCGAGCTCCGCGTCATGCAGATGCGCCGCAAGGTCGCGGCTGCCGCAAAGGCGGTCGAGGCGAACGCGGACGACGAGGCCGCCAAGGCAAACCACGCCGAGCTGCGTTCACAGCTGCTCGACCTCGAGGTGCGCGAACTCCGCGAGCGCCAGAGGAACTACCCGACCGATCGCTCGATCAAGGCCGAGCTCGGCCGCATCGAGTTCGAGCTCGGGAACTTCGAGGACGCGATGGCGATGTTCCAGGCCTGCAAGGACGAGGCCAAGCTTCGCATCTACGCGACGCACATGCTCGGCAAGTGCTTCTCCGCAGAGGGTTGGCACGGCGAGGCCGTCGGCGAGTACCGCGAGGCGCTGCAAGGCCTCGGGCTTGGCGAAGGCGACCGCGAGCTGCCGATCAAGTACGACCTGATGGTCGCATTGATGGAACTCGCGCGAACCGAGAAGAACGGCGCGTATGCGCGCGAGGCAGGCGAGATCTGCTCCGCGATCGTCCGCCGAGACATCTCCTACCGCGACATCCGCGTGAAGCGCAAGGACATCGACACGCTCATGAAGGAACTCCCGACTTGACGGGCCCGTCGGTCGGGCCTCCCGCCCGCAAGCCGCGCACGGTCGGGGTGATTCCCGCGCGCCTCGCCTCGAGCCGCTTTCCCGAGAAGGTCCTGGCGTCCGAGACGGGAAAGCCGCTGATCGTGCACGTCCTCGAGCAGGCCCGGAAGGCCCGCTCCCTCGATGACATCGTCGTGGCAGCGGACCACCCGCGGATCATCGCCGCCGTCGAGGCGGCGGGCGGCAAGGCCGTGCTGACCCGCGAGGACCATCCGAACGGTACCAGCCGCCTCGCAGAGGTCGCCCAGAAAGTCGCCGCAGACGTCTTCGTGAACGTCCAGGGCGATGAGCCCGAGATAGAGCCCGACGTCATCGATGCAGCCGTGGAGCTCCTCCACGCCTCCCCGTGGGCAGATGTCGCGACCGTCGCGACCCCCTTTGCGCCTGGTGAAGATCCGACCAACCCGAATCTCGTCAAGGTCGTCTGCGGTGAGGGCGGCAGAGCCCTCTACTTCAGCCGAGCGCCCATCCCACTTCACCGAGACGCCGCCAAGGGCTCCCCGCCCCGCGCCCGCCCGCTGCGTCACGTGGGGCTCTACGTCTACCGCACGAGTTTCCTGCCCACCTTCGTCTCCTGGCCCCCGTCCGCGCTCGAGGAGACGGAGAGCCTTGAGCAGCTCCGGGTGCTGGAGCACGGGCACGGGATCGCCGTCGCCGTCCGAACGGTGACCAGCCAGGGGATCGACACCCCGGAGCAGTACGCCGCATTCGTCCGTCGGCACAGATCCCAATAATCCCGCTTGCAAAGTTGGGCTGATCCTGACTACATTCAGGAATGCCCCACTCGGATCCAAGCAGCTCAGATTCTTCAGCTCACGAGACTCCCGACGGCTGCGGCTTCCTCGCACAGTTCGGCAAGAGCGAGGAGAGCACCGAGTGGCACTCGCCGGCTCCAGTCGGCTACCAACGCGGTCGCACCAAGTTCGTCGTCGTCGTCGGAACCGTGATGAGCGGTCTCGGCAAGGGCATCTTCGCGAGCTCGCTGGCCAAGCTCATCAAGGACAAGGGACTCTCGGTCGCCCCCATCAAGATGGAGGGCTACCTCAACATCGACTCGGGCACGCTGAACCCCTACCGCCACGGCGAGGTGTTCGTGCTCAACGATGGGTGCGAGACCGACATGGATCTCGGCACCTACGAGCGCATCCTCAACCAGGACCTGACTCGGAAGAACTTCGTCACCGCTGGCCAGGTCTACACCGAGGTGCTCGAGCGCGAGCGCCGCGGCGGCTATCTCGGCCGAGACGTGCAGATGATCCCGCACGTGACCGGCGTGGTGAAGATGCGGCTGCGTGAACTCGCGATGACCGGCAACAACGGCAAGCCCGCCGACGTGGTCTTCGTCGAGGTCGGCGGCACCGCGGGCGACTATGAGAACGGCTTCTACATCGAGGCGCTGCGCGAGCTCGCCTTCGAGGAAGGCCCCGAGTCGACCTGCTTCGTCGCGCTCACCTACATCCTCGAGCCGTCGATCCTCGGCGAGCAGAAGTCGAAGGCCGCGCAGCTCGGCATCAAGCGCCTCATGGAGGCGGGCATCCAGCCCAACATCGTCGCCTGCCGCGCAAAGAATCCCGTCACCGAGAAGGTGATGGAGAAGATCGCGATGTTCTCGAACGTGCCGCTGAAGCGCATCTTCTCGATGCACGATCGCGAGAGCGTGTACGCGATCCCCGAGGCGATGCGCGCCGCGGGCCTCGATCGCGAGATCCTTTCGCTGCTCCACCTGCACGATCGCACGAATCCATCCAAGGAAGACGTCGCTCGCACGGAGTGGCTCGACTTCTCGCGCCGCATCTTCGCGCCGAAGAAGCACCACATCGAGCTCGGCATCACCGGCAAGTACGCGGCGCTTCGCGATGCCTATGCGTCGATCGACAAGGCGGTCGAGCACTGCTCGAACCAGCTCTCGTGCGACATCCGCACGCGCTGGATCGACACGAGCGATCTGACCGACGACACGCTGACCGCGAAGGCGCTCGACGGCGTGCACGCCGTGATCGTTCCCGGCGGCTTCGGCCAGCGCGGCGTCGAGGGCAAGATCCGCTGCGTGAAGTGGGCGCGCACGAACAAGGTGCCGTTCCTCGGCATCTGCCTCGGCTTCCAGATGGCGGTGATCGAGTACGCCCGCAGCGTGCTCGGCCTCGCCGGTGCCAACTCGACCGAATTCGAGCCGAACTGCGCGCATCCCATGATCTCCGAGCTGCCCGACCAGAAGAAGCTCGAGGGCATCATGGGCGGCACCATGCGCCTCGGCGGACAGGACGTGCAGCTTGAGCCAGGCTCGCTTGCGAGCTTCCTCTACGGCAACAAGCTGGAGATGCGCGAGCGCTTCCGCCACCGCTACGAAGTCGAGCCTGAGTACATCGCACGCCTGAACGACGCGGGTCTCCGCTTCAGCGGCCGCCACCCGAAGTTCCCGATCATGCAGGTGCTCGAGCTGCCGCAGAACCTGCACCCGTACTTCATCGGCGGGCAGTTCCACCCCGAGCTCACAAGCCGCCCGCTGTCGCCGAATCCCATGTTCATGGGCCTGATCGCAGCGGCAATCGCGAGCCGTGAGCCTGAGTTCGCAGCAACCGAGCTCGGACGCCGCTGGGTGCGCAGCGCGCCGAAGGCCGTCACCACGGCCTGACGCGTGGCCGACACGCTGACCAAGGCAGAGCGCAGCGCGCTCATGGCGAAGATCAAGGCGACGAACACCAAGCCTGAGGTGCTCGTTCGTTCGGCGCTGCACCGTGCGGGATTCCGCTTTCGCCTGTACACCAAGGGGCTCCCAGGCCGCCCCGATGTCGTGCTTCCCAAGCACGGCGTCGTGATCTTCGTGCACGGATGCTTCTGGCACCGCCACGGCTGCTCGCTGTCGAGCGAGCCGGCGACGCGGCGGAAGTTCTGGCGCGAGAAGTTCGAGCGCAACGTCGCCCGCGATGCGCGCAACGCCCGCGCCCTGCGCCGCCTCGGCTGGCGCGTGCTCACCGTGTGGGAGTGCGCGCTGCGCACGAAGGCCGGGCGCGAGCAGGCGATGGCGCGGCTCATCCGCAGGGTGCGCGCGAAGTGAGCCAAGCCGAAGCGGAGGCGTCCGTCGATATCATGCACGCATGGCTTCCCGCTCACGCGCCTTGCCTGCCCTGATCGCAGCGTCGCTGCTGGCGTCCTGGGTGCTCGTTCCTGCCGGCTGCGGCCCCGCAACCTCGTACTCGACCGTGTTCGTGCCCGACGGAGATCCCGAAATGGCGCGTGCCATCGCTGAGGCGGTCGCATCGATCTCGAAGCTCGACGCGGC